>CACYDZ010000089.1 GCA_902773265.1 uncultured Ruminococcus sp. | reverse complement strand
TGGCGGATTCCAAAGGCGGAGCCTTTGGGCAGGATTTTAAAGGGCGGCAGCCCTTTAATCGGCTAAAAATTCAAAACAAAATCTGCGTAAGCAGATTTTGACAACAATTAACTGATTTTCCCCCGTTCAGGCAGAATTTTTTAAGTGTGTTCGGTTACACTAAGACAAGAGATTTTTACAGTTCAGGGAGATTTTACAATGAGCAGACGAACAACGGCATTTATTTTTATTGCCTTTATATTTTTGATGACGGCTGCGGTAATATCCGCTTTTATGAGCTGTCAGCATACCGCAAATGCGGAACCTGATGAACCTCCTACAATTCCTCCCACTGAAAGTATCACCCGTAAAGTGCCGTACAAAACCTACATTATTAAAGAATATCATGGATTTGTAGCGGTGTTTGAATCAGACAGTTCCCGTCCGTTGAAAATTACAGACTGTTATGTGTCTTCACTGCCTGAAGCGGACAGAAAACAGCTTTCTCACGGAATAAAAACAAATTCCGAAAATAAAATGAAACGCTTATTGGAAGATTTGTGCAGTTAAGAAAATCTGGATACAGGAGCTGAATTTTTGTGACGATATCCGTTATCCGAACGGTAATACTTTATGTTCTGATACTTGTTCTGATGAGAATTATGGGCAAACGGCAAATCAGTGACCTGCAAACAAGCGAACTGGTTGTCACTTTGCTTATTTCCAACATTGCGGTCATTCCAATGCAAGAACCTACTTTACCGTTAGTCAGTGGAGTAATACCGATAATGCTTCTGGTAGGGCTGGAAGTACTGATGAGTTATTTCATGATGAAAAACACAAAATTCCGAAGTCTGATTTGTGGAAAGCCACAGGTAGTGATATGGGAGGGAAAGCCTGACCGTGAAAAAATGAAACTGCTACGCATGACGACAGACGATTTATTTGAACAATTACGACAACAAGGTGTTTTTGCTTTGAGTGATGTACGCTATGCCATTATAGAAACCAACGGAACATTGAGTGTCATGAAAAAGGCTGAAAAAGACACGGTCACTCCTGAACAGTTACAGTTAAAAAATATTCATTCAGAATTTGAAATTGTGGTTATCAGTGATGGAGTAATTGCTGAAAGCTCCATGAAATTATGTCATATCACAGAAAATCAGTTACAGAATATTCTTGTCAAAGAAAAGCTCAAGACAGAGGATGTTTTTATCATGACCCTTACCCCCACACATAAATACAATATTATCAAAAAACAGGAGTGTTCATCATGAACCGAATGATTATTGCGGTAATCATGTTATTTATCGTCATCGGCAGTGCCATTGGCGAAAGTTATTATGTCATTGATGTTACCGGACAAACGGAATACTATCTACACATGGCACTGACGAATTATCATCAGCATCATACTTCACAAACAAAAGACAATCTTCAACAAGCAAAAAATATCTGGAATCATCATCATGTTGTTCTGAACTCCCTTCTGATACACAATTACACTGATGATATCAGCGAAAAAATAGAAACTTCTCTCAATACGCTTATTTATGATAAAAATAACTTTCCAATAGAGTGCCGGAACACACTGAATGCTTTGCAAGTGATACGAAATTCCATGATACCTTATGTAGATAATATTTTATAACTGAGGTGATAAAATGTCTAAAGTTCAGAGAATTTCAACCACTCAACTTTTTGCCTTGTTGTATATCAGCCGAATGGTTATTAATGTGACCTATAACCGCTATTCTACTGACACCACCAATTTAAAATACGCTGTTTTTACGGGAATTTCGGGATTTCTGCTTACTTTACTTATGCTTATTCCCATTCATCTGGTAGTCCGTGTCGGAAATAACAGAAATATTCTCGACAGTACCTATTCTATTTCTAAAAAACTTTCTTTTGTCATCGCTGTTATCTATGCTTTTTACTTCTTCTATGCCATTTTACACACGGTTTCTTTTTTCGATACGATGGTAAGCTATGTTTTCAATCCGAACCTTTCGGTAACCATGTTGTCAGCGATAGGAATTGTTGCCACGATTTACGGGGCGTATAAGGGCGTACAGATTTTAGCAAGAGCATCGGCACTGTTTTGTGTAATGATAGGGATTATGTTGCTGATACTTGTTTGTACACTTATACCGAAAGTTGATTTTCTTAATCTTGAACCGTTCTCAATAGACAATTTACCGACTGCCACCAAAATGACACTTTCAGCACTGGGAAAGAATGCCTGTATTCCGTCTATGGTTATGCTTTTTCCTCTTACCAACGGCA
>CACYDZ010000088.1 GCA_902773265.1 uncultured Ruminococcus sp. | reverse complement strand
TAGGGGTCAAGGGGACAAAGTCCCCTTGTGGGATTTTAAAGGGCAAAGCCCTTTAATCGGCTAAAAATTCCAAACAAAATTTGCGTAAGCAAATTTTGACAGTCGCAATAAGGAGGAGAATTATGGAATTTTTTGAGGCACAGTTGCTGTATACCGCAGGAAAGGCAGGTCAGCTTAAAGAAAGTGATTTACCTGAAATTGTTTTTTCAGGACGGTCTAATGTAGGAAAATCGTCTTTAATCAATAAGCTAGTCAACCGAAAGGCACTGGCAAGGATAAGCAGTCAGCCCGGAAAAACGGCAACCATCAATTTTTTTCGTGTCGGTGAAGTGTTCAATCTGGTAGACTTGCCGGGATATGGTTATGCAAAGGTATCCCACGCAGAGAAAGTGCGTTGGGGAGAACTGGTAGAGGGTTACTTTGCCCAAAAAAGAGCTATTGCACTGGTTGTACAGATTATTGATATGCGTCACAAACCCACACAGGACGATTTGAACATGATAAAATTTTTAACCGAAACTGATTTACCGTTCATCGTAGTCATGACGAAAAAAGACAAGCTGAAAAAGACACAACAGGAACAACAGTACGAATTAATCAGAACGATGCTTAGTGAATACGGAAATATACCTTTGTTTCCGTTTTCTGCGATAAAGAACGAAGGTACACAAGAAATCAGAAATTATATTCAAAATATTGTTGAAAATTCTGGTAAAGATGGTGTATAATAGAGTTGTTCAGTACTTCAAATAAGGAAAGGAAAATGAAAGATGTTTGTCAATGATTGTTTGAACATTAACGAACAGGGACATCTTACCATAGGCGGTTGCGATACAGTGGCACTGGCACAGGAATTTGGCACACCGCTTTATGTCATAGATGAAAATACCGTAAGAAAAAATTGCCGTACCTATGTCGATTCCATAAAAAATTACTATGGCGGAAACGGATTACCGCTGTATGCCAGCAAGGCACTGAGCTGTAAAGCGTTGGTTCAGCTTGCCGACAGCGAAAATATGGGACTTGATGTGGTATCGGGCGGTGAAATTTATACGGCAATGAAAGCAGGATTTCCTCCTGAAAAAATCCAGTTTCACGGCAACAACAAAACACAAGCCGAACTGGAAATGGCACTTGACTATAATATCGGCAAAATTGTCGTAGATAATCTTTACGAACTGGAATTACTCAACTGTCTGGCAAAAGAAAAAGGTAAGACCGTAAAAATTTCCATGAGAATTAAACCCGGAATTGATGCCCATACCCATAACTTTATCATGACAGGACAAATTGATTCCAAATTCGGTTTTGCACTGGAAACAGGAGAAGCTATGGAAGCGGTCAAAAAGACTTTCAGTTTTGAAAATGTCGAACTGACAGAATTACACTGTCATATAGGTTCACAAATTTTTGATATTGACCCGTTTGTTTCCGCAGGAGAAGTGATGATGGATTTTATTGGTGACATCAAAAAACAGACAGGTTATGTTATTCAGGAACTGAATTTAGGAGGCGGTTTTGGTATCATGTACACCACAGCCGACAACCCTACTGCATATGATAATTATATGAAAGCTGTTTCGGAAGTGGTTATTGCCAAAGCGAAAGAATACGACATTCCCATACCGTATATTTATATTGAACCGGGTCGTTCACTGGTGGGAGAAGCAGGCATTACGCTGTATACTGTTGGTGGAAGAAAAGAAATTCCCAATATCCGCACCTATGTTTCCATAGATGGCGGTATGACAGATAATATCCGTTATGCACTTTATGAATCCGCTTATACCGTTGTCAATGCCGGCAAAGCCGACAAGACCCCCAACGAAAAGGTTACAGTAGCAGGTAAATGCTGTGAAAGTGGTGACCTTATCCAAAAAGATACACCTGTTTATGATGTACAGGTTGGTGATACACTGGCGGTACTTTCTACAGGAGCGTACAATTATTCGATGGCTTCCAATTATAACCGTAATCCCCGACCTGCTATGGTCATGGTCAAAGACGGTAAGGCAAAACTCATTATTAAAAGGGAAACTTACGATGATATTATTGCGAATGATTTAGACTTATAAACGCTTATAAGCCGTTGTATAATGAAAAAAACAGCTTACAGCTATGACAAGGAAAAGTTTTTGTCCACTTTTTTCAAAAAGTGGCGGATTCCAAAGGCAGTCCTTTAAAATCCCGCTCAAAATTTCGAAAAATTTGCGTAGACAAATGTTGATAATTATTTTGTGAAATTCATTCCTTAAAGAAAAAGTTCCCCGTTTTCGGATTTTCTGTCCGTCAACGGGGAGCTTTTTTCAACATCATTGATTTACATTCCTTATTGAACCATGCAATTTCCATTAAAAACCCAATGAAACACAATAAAAACTGTCTGGTACTAAGATAGATGACCGATAAAGTAAATCATTTTTTGTTGGCAAAACATTCTTTGCAGTAAACAGGTCTGCCTTC
>CACYDZ010000087.1 GCA_902773265.1 uncultured Ruminococcus sp. | reverse complement strand
TATATTAATTGTACTAGCTCAATTAGTACAATTTAAGAAAGGAGCGGACAGTTTTGTTTTCTATTGATTATCACAGCCGACAGCCGATTTATGAACAGTTGTATGACAATGTTATCCGCATGGTATCGCTGGGAATACTGAAGCCTGATGAACAGCTTCCCCCTGTCAGACAGCTTGCCATAGAACTGGGTATCAATCCCAATACGGTTTCCAAAGCCTATAAAAATCTGGAAAATGACGGTATGATTTATTCGGTAGTGGGGAAGGGGTCTTTTATTTCGGGAAAGACGGATATCACCGAATGTAAGAAACAGGAAATTACCGCCAGAATGACAGAAGCAGCACAGGAAGCCGTAAAATTAGGCATAGAACAGCAACAGATTGTCGAACTTATTGATATGGTCTATAAAGGAGTGAAAAAATCTTGATAACGATTGAAAATGTATCGAAAACTTTTGGTACGGTAAAGGCACTGAATAATCTCAGCATTACCATATCATCAGGAACAGTATTCGGACTGGTAGGGTCAAACGGCAGCGGAAAAAGTACCTTGCTGAGAATTTTATCGGGAGTGTACACGGCAGACAGTGGCAGTATTACGATAGACGGCGAAAACGCCTACGACAACGAAACCGTCAAAGGTAAATGCTGTTTTGTATCAGACTTTCCGTATTTTTCCAACAATGCCACCCTTAAAAATATGGCGGTAGTGTACCGTTCATTATACCCTGACTGGAATGAGGAAAAATATCAGACCTTATCCAAAACTTTTCCCGTCAATAATAAGGACAAAATCATCAGAATGTCCAAAGGTATGCAAAGACAGGTAGCTTTGATACTGGCACTTTCGGCGTGTCCGAAATATCTGTTTCTGGACGAAATCTTTGACGGTCTCGACCCGGTTATCCGACAGCTTGTCAAAAAACTGATTGTGGACGATATTACCGAAAATAATATGACAGTGATTATCGCCTCACACAATTTAAGAGAACTGGAAGATATCTGCGACCACATCGGATTTCTGCACAAGGGCGGAATATTGCTGGAACAGGAAATTGATAATTTAAAACTCAATCTTCACCGTATACAGGCAGCTTATGAAGAACTGTTGCCCGAAAATGCCTTTGAAAAGCTGGATATCGTCAAAATCAAGAATACAGGCAGAATGTATGAACTGGTTGCCAGAGGAAATCTGGAAGATATTGAGACTGTCGTAAAATCATATAACCCCCTGTTATATGAGGCATTACCGCTTACTCTGGAAGAAATCTTTATCAGTGAAATGGAGGTGGCAGGATATGACATCGACAATATCCTCAATCAATAAAACCAATAAAAAGAACAGTTTTTTCGGTCTGGTCAAATGGTCATTTTTCAGCAGTGTACCGTTGTTTGTAGTGTACTGTTGTATACTTGCCTTAGTCTTGCCCATCATGATATTTTCAGCGATGGCAAATGAAGAATACAGCTATCTTGATTCTGTATTTAACGGCATTATTCCTGTATTGGAAGTTATTTTCGTGATATTCTTCGGAGTAATTTTATTTAAAGATTTTCATAACAAACGCAGTGTAGATTTATATGCTTCTTTTCCCATAAAAAAAGTAACCATGTTTATGGCAAAATATGTATCAGGCATACTGATGTTGTTTATACCGCTGTTAGTGTTTACTTTCATAGCAGGAATAATCCCGTCGTTGTTTCCCGAACCGCACGCTGTCGTTGACGGTTTTGAAGAATATAATACTTATTCCTTTGTACAGCCCTATTTACCGTATATTATGAAAGAATGTCTGCGTGTATTTCTGGGCGTAATTGCCGCTTATTCCATGTTTACGGTAACGGCATTACTGTGCGGAACAATTTTAAGCACATTGATTTCTTACGGTATTGTCAATATATTATATCCTGTATTGATAATGCTGATACTGGAGTTACTGACAAAAACTATACCCGGATTGCCGTCTGTCGAAGACAGCGGACTGCATATGGTAGGTCTTATTACGGTAACGGCATTGTCACCTGTTTCACTGATGGTTATTGCAGGACAAGTTCACATCAGCAGTGCAGAAGAAATTTCAATGTCTGAACCTGTACTGACATTAAGCGGTTATATTCTGTTTTGTGTTATCTTTACTTTGGTGATGATAGCGGCAGGTTGTTGGATAGCGAAAATCAGAAAAAATGAAAATGTACAGAATTCATTTATTAACCGTATTTCAAAATCCATTGTTACCGTCTTTATTGTAGCGACTTCCTCTATTGTGTCGGGAACTGTTTTCAAGACCGGTTTTTATCATTCCATTGATGAAGGAACTGTCAATGCAACAGTAATTTTTCTTCTCGGCAGTATCGTAGGTGCGATACTTTCATTCCTTATCTTCACCTTTGTTTATAATAAAGGGGTAAAAGGATTTTTCAAAGAAATTCCCGTGTTCTGTATTTCCATAGGAATTGTATTTGTCATGGTGCTGGCGGTGATTACAGATTGTTTCGGGATAGGCAGTTATGTGCCGAAAACAGAAGACATCAAGTCAGTAGCGATTGTCAATGATTATATGAGTGTGGATTTATATGAGCAAAATGAATATTATCAATTTTATCAGAACATAGGTGCCGGGATTCCGGAATATGTTTCCGCTGAGATTTATTATGACAGTGACGGCAAAGCAAAAATAATGAACTATCATTTACAGGATAAGGCAGTCATAGAAAAAACAAGACAAATCCATCAGTTGATTATTGACGAAGTGAAGTCCAAGAACAGTCCTTTTTATACGCTTTTCGGAGCAGAAGAAAGGTATTACGAAACAGAAGAGTACTATAACGGAGGCGATATCGCATACAGAACGCCTTACAGTAAGGTAAAAGATATTCAGATACAGTATATCCTCACAAACGGAAAAACTGTGACAAAAAATTATAATAAAAAATATTGTATGAATGATGAAATCAGTAAGTTACTCAATGAAATCATGTCATCAGACACTTATAAACAAAACTGTTTCAGTTTCATGAAACACGATGTACAACATTTAACCGATGAAAGTATACAGCATATTTTTGAAGATACTACCTATACTCCTGAGGAGAAAGGTACAGACTTTTATCATGATGAACAGAAACTGACAGAACTCTACCGTACATTTGTACAGGATTTCATGAACGATAAAAATGTTTTAGATACTATCACTAAGCAAAATCTGTTATACAGACAAAGCAAGGACAGTTACAATGAACTTTCCGAAAGAGAAGATGATTTGATATTGCGAATGGTATTCGAGCAGAAAAAACGGACAGCCAATAAAAAAATTGATGAGGAATACATTCCCACAAAAGAAGAATACTGGTATTTGTCATCAGGATATATCAACACTATCAATCTGGCAAAGAAGTACAGTAATCAAAAAATATCCTCACCAAATGAATATGTATTTATTTCAAGATACTAAGGGCAATGAGCAATTAGCAATTTGCGATTAGCAATTTCAGTTCTGCTAAGGGTCAGCGGTGACAATTAAAAGTTTTTGTCAACTTTTTTCAAAAAGTTGTGGGGTTCAGGGGCAAAGCCCCTGATAGGATTTTAAAGGGCAACGCCCTGTAATCGTTTCAAAAAATAGCGGTATGTATTCAAAGAATACATACCGCTTTGTTACATAGTTGTCAATTATTTACTGTTCTTTCTTTTTCTCAAAGCACCTGCTGCAAGCATTACGGAAACTGCACCTAAACCAACAACCAGAACAGCACTGCCACTACCAGTAGCAACTTTACCGTTGCCACTTGATGTATTGGAGGCATTGTTGTTGCCACTATTGTTATTGTTGGTGGTGTTATTTGTGGCATTGGTAGGAGTAACAGACGCTGTTGCTGTTTCCTTTTCAGTGGAAGTATCAGTAGGCTGTGCGTTTGTTGCAGATGTGGGAACATCGGTAACTTCTTCGCTGGGTGCGTCAGTAGAAGGTTCGTCAGTGGGTTCGTCAGTAGGAGCGTCAGTAGGAGCATCAGTAGGTTTGTCAGTAGGTTCATCTGTTGGTACTTCACCTGCATAGTCAACTTTCGTTGTTGTCTTGAGGTTCAGAACACTCAAGTCGCTGTCAGGTTCACCTGCTTCGTTGTCAAAAGTAACATCTTCAAGAACTGTATTTACCCAACAATCTCCCTCACCGACTACTTCAACAGCAAAAGAATACATGAATTGTCCTGCTTCACTGTTATAGTCGCCACTCGGACTGCCCAGTACATAACAGTAACCGAACTTATCCCTGTCAAATTCGTCAGCACTTTCGGGTCTTACCTGATAACCCTCAAATGCGGATTTGTAGAAAGTGGTTTCTTCGCCATCTGTGTAGTAGCCGTCAGCATAACGCAGAATTTCAGTATCGCTGTATTCTGCTGTACCGTCAGCTTCTGTCTGATTGATGTAAGTGGCAACAACAGCACCTGTGATGGCTTTCTCAGAATAACCTGTTACAGTAAATTCTATTTTGTCGCCTTTATGCAGTCCGATAAGAGTATTACCTAAACCGTTCGAAATGAGCGATACTTTACTGCCGCCTTCAGCCGAAACACTGCCTATGGCACTTACACAACCGACTGTTGCTACCATGCCTGCCAGAAACAGACTTGCTAATTTCTTCATCTTTGAACATCCTCCCTGTTCTATATACTTGATAATATCGTAACTATTATAATACCTCACAAAAAATAATTCAATATATTTTTTTATTTTTTGTATCAACTTACAAGAAATATATCTTCTATATGGGCAAAAACACATAACTTTATGAATAATGACAAAATCTGCGTATGCAGATTTTGATGGGATTTTTTAGCCGATTAAAGGGCTGCCGCCCTTTAAAATCCTGCTAAGGGGCTGCCGCCCCTTAACCCCGCCCACTTTTTTGAAAAAAAGTG
>CACYDZ010000086.1 GCA_902773265.1 uncultured Ruminococcus sp. | reverse complement strand
GCCAGTGATGACAATGCCTATATCAAAATTTCAGGCGGTAAAGTTATTATCAATGCTGACGGTGACGGAGTGGATTCCAACGGTAATCTTTATGTCAGCGGAGGAGAAACCTATGTTGACGGCCCCACCAATAACGGCAACGGAGCTTTGGACTATAACGGCGATGCACAGATTACAGGCGGTATTTTCGTAGCAGTGGGAGCAAGCGGAATGGCACAGAATTTCGGCAGTAATTCCACACAGGGTTCCATTATGGTAAATACCTCATCTTCAAATACAAGCGGTGATATTACGCTGAAAGACAGTTCAGGCAATATCATTCTTACTTACTCACCGAGTAAAACTTATAATTCTGTTGTTGTCAGTACACCCGATATCAAGAAAGGCAGTAATTATACGCTCACCGCCAACGGTACAGATACAACCGTTGAAATGACAGATATTATTTATGGCAGTTCCAACGGTATGGGAATGGGTGGTGGTATGCCGGGCGGTATGCGTGGCGATATGGATAATATGACCTCTCCCGATATGGACAGCAATTTCAAAGACAACGGTATGCGTGGCAGAATGAACTTTGATGATAATTCTGTACAACAAATGCCGGACAGTAACCAGATTAATTCAGATAATACCAATTCAGTTTAACCCCCTTATATACATTCATCTCCAGGAAAGACTTCCCTATAAAGTGGAAGTCTTTCTTTCTTTAGTTATGAAAATTTTTCGGATGGATTAGCAAACATTCAGTTATGACAATGAAAAGTTTTTGTCAACTTTTTTTCAAAAAGTTGTGGGGTCAAGGGGGGAGAGCCCGTCTGTGTTTTAAAGGGCGAAGCCCTTTAACGGATAAAAACTCCAAACAAAATCTGTGTAAGCAGATTTTGACTTACTTTTTTGAAAATGCGTTCGGATTATTTTTCCCAAAACTTATTTTTAAGGGTCGGAAACACAGAAACTGTCCGACAGTCCTTAACATAGGTTCGGAAACAGCATTCCCGATTATCTTGACAAAATTATTTTTGGCTATATAATTAAGTTATAGAAAACTAATTTTAGTAACAAGGAGTGAATGTATGAAAAAAGAAACCTATTATATAACAGGTATGACCTGTGCTGTCTGCAGTGCCAGAGTGGAAAAAACAGTTGCCGGACTTGATGGTGTCGAAAATGTATCTGTCAATCTGCTGACAAACAGCATGGAGGTAAACTATGACCCGAATATTTTGACAGTTGACAATATTATTTCAGCTGTAACAAAGGCAGGCTATGGGGCAAGTCTGAAAAATCAGAATACGCCTGAACCAAAATCGTATACCGTAACAGATGAAACAACGCAAATCAAAAAAAGATTGATTTCCTCTTTAATATTTCTGTTCCCTCTTTTTTATATTTCTATGGGACATATGATAGGTTTACCTCTGCCTCATTTTCTTCACGGTGATGGTAATGCCTTGACTTTTGCTTTTACTCAGTTCTTATTAGTCATTCCGATTGTGTTCATTAACTTTCATTATTTTAAAAACGGATTCAGAAATCTCTTTCATCTCAGTCCTAATATGGATTCCCTTATTGCGATTGGTTCGGGTGCGTCTGTTGTTTACGGTATTTTCGCTATCTACCGTATAGGTTGGGGATACGGTCATCAAATTCCCGAAATTGCTGTAAAATATTCCATGAACCTGTATTTTGAATCTGCCGGAATGATTCTGACCTTGATTACACTCGGTAAATTTCTGGAAAGCCGTGCTAAACGCAAAACAACGGATGCTATTACCAGACTTATCAATCTCAGACCGAAGAGTGCTTTCGTTATCCGTGACGGAATTGTTGTGGAAATAGATATCAACGATGTTATCAAAGGTGATATTGTCGTTGTGAAACCGGGTGCGAGTATTCCTGTTGACGGTATCATCAGCAAAGGTGACTGTACCGTTGACGAATCTGTTATCAGTGGAGAAAGTATGCCTGTTGAAAAACATGAGGGCGATATGGTTACAGGTGCTACTGTCAACAAAAGCGGTTATGTCGAAATCAAAGCGACAAAAATCGGTGAGGACAGCACTTTAAGTCAGATTATCAGATTGGTTGAAGAAGCCTCTGCTACCAAAGCACCTGTTGCCAAAATTGCAGACAAAATCAGTGGCGTATTTGTTCCTATTGTTATCGGTATTGCTCTGGTATCAGCAATTATATGGTTACTTGTGGGACAGACTTTTGAATTTGCTTTGTCAACGGGAATTTCTGTACTTGTCATATCATGTCCTTGTGCATTGGGTCTGGCTACGCCTACCGCTATCATGACGGGTACAGGTCGTTCGGCACAAATGGGAATTTTGATTAAGTCCGCTGAATGTCTGGAAACTTCAGGAAAAATTGATACTGTTGTTCTCGATAAAACAGGTACACTTACCACAGGAAAACCACAGGTTACTGATATTATGGTCTTTGACTTTGACAGGAAAGTATTTATTGATATTGTTGCTTCCATCGAAAGTTTATCTGAACACCCTCTGGCAAAAGCGGTTGTGGAATACGGCGAAAAGAAAAATTATTCCGCTGTTACCGTCAGCAATTTTGAAAACTATGGTGGTATGGGGGTATCGGCAATCATAGAAAGCAATACTTTCTTTGCAGGTAATACCCGCCTGATGCAAATGCAAAATATCAACACGGAACCATTTAACGATACTCTTGAAAACTTTGCACAACAGGGAAAAACACCATTGTTTTTTGCGGAAAATCAGCGTATAATAGGTATTATTGCTGTGGCAGATGTCATTAAAGAAACAAGTAAAATTGCTGTCCGTGAACTTAAAGAGATGAACATTGATGTTGTTATGCTGACCGGCGATAATCAGATTACCGCCAAAGCGATTGCTGACAGCTGTGGTATTGATACAGTCTTTGCACAGGTACTTCCGCAGGACAAAGAAGAAAAAGTCCGTCAGTTACAAGCTGAACATAAAGTTGTTGCTATGGTTGGTGACGGTATCAATGACGCTCCTGCTCTTGTCAGGGCTGATGTCGGTATTGCCATAGGGGCAGGTACGGATATTGCTATTGAAAGTGCTGATGTTGTACTTGTCAAGAGTAATCTGACAGATATTGTGCGGTTAATTCAGCTCAGCCGAAAAACGATGAAAAATATTAAGGAAAATCTTTTCTGGGCATTGATTTACAATTCTATTGGTATACCCATAGCAAGTGGTGTATTTTACAGTCTTTTAGGTTGGCAGATGAACCCTATGTATGGTGCATTGGCGATGAGTATGAGTTCTGTATGCGTGGTGACAAATGCTTTGCGATTACGCAGATTTACACCTGAATTCAGATATTACAGTGATGAGAGCAGTACTCTTTCTACTGATGATAATATCCTTATTCAAAATGATGAACTGGAAACGGAGGATAGCACAATGACAAAAAAAGTATTGATTGATGGTATGATGTGCGGACACTGTTCGGGCAGAGTAGAACAGGCACTCAACAACATTGACGGTGTTAAGGCAAGCGTGAACCTCAAAAAGAAAACAGCTACTGTCAAGGGTGATGTTTCAGACGATACCATTAAAAAGGTCATTACAGAAGCCGGTTATACGGTTGTGGAAATCAAACAGTCACAATTTCCTTTCTGAAAATTCGATTGTGTTAAGGGCTTCACTGTTTAAAATCCCACTCATTCTCCTCTCAAAAAAATTTTTCGGATTGGTTAGCAAACATTCAGCTATGACAATGAAAAGTTTTTGTCGAACTTTTTTCAAAAAGTTCGTGGGGTTCAGGGGCAACGCCCCTGATGGGATTTTAAAGGGCAAAGCCCTTTAATCGAAAAAATGCAGATGGGGTTCAGGGGCAACGCCCCTGATGGGAGTGCGGGGGCAATGCCCCTGCATAATACTGCAATATCTTTTCCGCAAAAGAAGCAAAACTGTATTCTGTCTGAAAGGTATTGAAGGCTTCCTGTTCAAACTTTTTCTGTGTTTCGGGACTGCGGAAAAGAAACAATATTTTTTCTGCAATAGCCTGTGGATTTCTTGCTTCAATCAGAAAACCATTCTGATTATCATGAACGATTTCTTTAGTACCGTCTACGGCTGTTGCGACCACTGTTCTTCCCACAGAAAAGCCTTCTATTGGTGTCAGAGGAAAGCCCTCCCACAAAGAACTCAGTACCAGCAAATCTGTCTGAGAAAGTACATTCTGTACATCGCTCCTGTATCCCAGAAAAATAACATCGTCAGCGATACCAAGTTCAGCGGTCTGTTGTTTTAATTTTTCCCTGTCCACGCCGTCACCGATAAGTACATATTTAATTTTATCGGTCTGTTTTCTGACAAGAGGGTAAGAAGCAATAAAATATTCCATACCTTTCTGTTCGGCGAAACGCCCCACATTTCCCACAATATAATATCCCTCATCTTTGAGCTGTTTCAGTTGAGGAATTTGGGTCACATTACCGTCAAATGCTTCAATGACATTATGGATAACTGTTACCTGAGAGGACGGTATACCGAAATAATCTGTCAGATTTTCCTTTACCATTTCACCGCACGCAATCACATTGGCGTTTTTATAGGCAAAGCGTGTCATAGCCTTGTTGTCGGTAAAAGTGTTGTGAGAGGTATTGATAAAGACAAAATCATATTTCTTTTTTAAGACAGCGGTATAAAAAGCCGACATTCTGTGATGGGTATGAATGACGGTGATATTTTCCTGTTTAATGATGGCGGACACCTGACGAAGTATTCTGATAAAGTTAAGCGGAGTATGTTTTCCGACATCGTTGACGGTGATATGTTTTATTCCCATATTTTCCAGCGTTTCCACCATTGCCCCGCCGAAGGAGCAGACAACAATCTTATTGACTTTCGGTTTCAGGATTTTGCACAGCTGAATCATGACATTGGAAGTGCCTCCCATTCCCATTGTTCGGGAAAAGAAAAGGACATTCTGTTCTTTTAAGGACATTGTGTTTTCCGCCTTTCCTACATACGGCTTTTCAGCCATCTTTTCAATTTACGGGGAATGAATGATTTTATCCGACTGGAATGTTTGCGAAGTCCGGTTTTTTTGACAAAGCGTTTTTCCAGAGCGTCCCACCCCTGACGGGCATATAACTCCAGTATTTCATCTCTTTTACCTTTTTCACAAGGGTGTCTGAGTTGTCCGTTGGCATAAGACGCTTTTTCAAAAGAACTGGATTTCAGGTCAATAGAGTTTCGGGCTTGTTCAATAAACTGTTTTCCCTTTGGCGTATTGGCGATAATAACAGAAATGCCTTTACTTTCATTCCAGCCTGACGCATCGTCCAGATATTCAGGGTGTTGTTTTTCGATACCCCAGTAATCGCCGAGTGTGATATCCGCAGGGCGGTGTTCTGAGGCGTACTTACACTGATAGCAGTTTTCACGGTATAGCCAGCCGTGAATAAAGTAGTACAGATAAGATGTACCGCTCTGCCAGAGAACAACATTTTTTTCCCTGCCGTTTTCCG
>CACYDZ010000085.1 GCA_902773265.1 uncultured Ruminococcus sp. | reverse complement strand
GGACAGCGTCCCCTTGTGGGATTTTAAAGGGCAAAGCCCTTTAACTGCCCAAAATTCAACAAAATTTGCATAAGCAAATTTTGTCAATCCAAATACAAAGTGAAAGTCGTAACCTTTTTCTTTTCAAGCGTAGTTCCGTTTGTATTTGTAATCAATAAAACGACTTAACAGAAATCCCAAAGGAAAAGCAACAATCACGCATAATTTTCTGGGAGAGTTCCTGACAATATGCTTCTGCTTCGCCAAAAGACAACTTGATACATAATGTACCGCTGTCTTTAAACGAAAAGTCAACGGAGTGTTCTCAAAAGAAAGATACAACCGTCTTATCTGGGCAAAACTGTTCGGACTGCTGTAATATTGTTTAATCATATTGTTGGTCATACCGCCGTCCTGATACTCCACCACACACAGACTTTTATTCAGCACAAGCAAATCATATTCCATACTGATTTGCAGGTGCATATAATGCGGATTGAAAAATTTCTCGTTGCCAAATGATGGCATGGGAGCAACTTTCTTATATAATTCACTGCGGATAACATTCTTTCTGTCACCGTTATGAATATGATAAGCGTTGGTCAGCAATCCAATAAGGTTGATAGCTTTACGGTCAGGCAACAGGTCACCGATAATTTCCCCGTTTTCCTTGCTGTCCAGTGCGACAATTCCGCCGTATTCCTCACTGCCGTTCTCTCTCCAGAAGTCGGTAATCGTGGCGATAGCGTCATTCGGCATATAGTCGTCAGAATCAATACATACCGCAAGTTCCGTTTCTAAATGAGCGATTGCCTCATTATAAGCCGTATGCAGTCCGCCGTTTTCTTTGTAGATATATTGAATGGCAAATTGTCTTTCGTCAGCTATCCACTTTGCGACAAGTTCTCTGGTATTGTCGGTCGAACCGTCATCAATTATCAGCCATACAAAATTCTTTGAAGTCTGACTTTGCAATGACTTATACAGTCGGGGCAATAAATCGGCACGGTTATAGGCTGGTGTGAAAACAGTAATATCCGGCATAATGAAAACTCTCCTTATCTGATTTTTGTGATGTATAATTTTAACAGTTTCATGGTCAGCGAAAACCCTAATCGTTTATTGAATGTATACACCTTTTTTACTTTCGGATTCCAGTGATAATTCAGCAGATAACGGTGTTTTTTCATCTCTTTGAGTATGTCGGAAATGTCATCAACACAGACACAACATACATTCAGTACCGTAATATATTGATACGCAATATAATTCATAAAAGCAATCCGACAACCTTCATCAAATTTATCTGCCATCGCTAAGGCTTTGAACACATTCTTTTCTGCGTCCTCAATGTTCTTCCTCCGTAAAGCGTGAGCTATCGAACTATCTCTCTGAATGTAAATATAAAAATTGTCGTTCACTACCGAAAATGACTTTGCGTATAACATCAGTCTGGCACTCCATTCGATATCTTCTGAATAAATCCCCTTTTCAAAATAAAGGTCGTGTTCCAGAAATAAATCCCGTCTGATAACCTTAGCCCATGCTGACGAAATAAAAACATTGTTTCTGATAAGGTCACTCAGCTGAGTGGCTTTACCGGTACGGTCAATCGTGATGGTCTTATAGTTTTCGTTGTATTCGACAATCTTGTTCTCGTTCTCAAACAAATACTGAAAAAAGAATATCAGCACATCACTCTTTTCCTGTTCAATTTTTTCGGCAATATGTTCCAACGCTTTTTCTGAACCCCAATAATCATCACTGTCCAGAAAAATAATATACTCACCGCTTGCTTTGTCTATTCCGAAATTTCTTGCGTCAGAAAGTCCGCCGTTTTTTTTGTGAATGACTTTGATACGATTGTCTTTTCCGGCATAGTCATCACATATCTGCGGACAACCGTCCTTTGCTCCATCGTCAACCAGAATGATTTCAAAATCACGGTAACTCTGATTTAACACACTGTCAACCGATTTGTGTATGTATTTTTCCACATTGTATACGGGCATGATAACCGAAAATTTACAAGAGTGTTTCTCCATAAAATGTATACCTACCTTACTTTTGCCATGAT
>CACYDZ010000084.1 GCA_902773265.1 uncultured Ruminococcus sp. | reverse complement strand
AGTGCCTTTAGTTCTTCAATTGTGTAACCTGTAAAAATGAGTATATCATCACAGATTTCTGCAAGTGATTTCACCATTGCGTTTAACGATTCTGGATTGTAGAATGGTTCTCCGCCGGAAATGGTAAAACCATCAATTGGTGCTTCTATGCTCTGAATCATCTGTATAATCTCGTTAACAGTTACTTCTTTTGATCCGTCATACATCCGGAGTTCAGGACTGATACAGCCAGGGCAACTGCGATTACAGCCATTTAACCATATCCCAACTCTGCTGCCAGGACCAAGTGATTTAACTGGATAGTACATCCTCGCCAAACTGACTTTACGATCTGTCTTTTTCATCTTAACTCCGTAGTAAAATGGGATGGACAGACCAGTTTATTTCCATTGACATATTTTCCGCAGAAAAGACAATTATGCATCCTTTTGCGCACCTCAATTTCATGCCCTGTCTGCCATTGGTTCATCGCAAGAACAAGTTCATCCGGTGTAATGCAAAACTTCACACCATCGGACAGTTGTTTCGCACATTCAAAAGGTGCAGGTACTCTTCTTTTCAGTTCATCACCTTTCGGTGATCTGAGTTTTGTTGCAACATCTTTTTGAAGGAAACCAATCGCTTTGTCAGGAGAAACAGAAATAATATTGCCGATTCCCCAGCAAAAAGGAACATCGCATTCTCCTGTTTCATAAGCATCAATATTCAGAAAAGCGTGAGTACCGATAGGTTCTTTGTGCAAAGCACTGCATAGTATTTCCACACTTCTTGTATTTGCATAATTCAAAAAATAACTGTCACCACCAAAAAGAGCTCTTCCACCAAGTTTCTTCCGTCTGATGATCCAACTGTAGTTTGGTCTTTTAACACTGCATAGAGCGGGAAGAAATTTCGTATTAATTGCATATATCATTTCCTGAATGCCTACAGTATCATCCCATGTTAAATTCCGGATTGGCCCTAATCCACCGTACAGCATCATCAGATAAACGCTTCCGCTTGCAATACTTCTCAAAGAACGCATGTAAGAATAGGTGTCTTTCTTTTTCAGAACGCTTATTGTTTCAAAAAACGGAAAAGGTGAGCGCATCAATTCATCACATACTCTGACTTGATTATCAATTGTTTCATGTGCCTGTTTCAGCTGAGGAAGTATATTTAGGGCATTGGTTGGATTGGAGAAAATCATATCAAGCATTGATTTTCCATTTTCGTAGAGTCCATTGCCAATTCCCTTGTAATATGTATAATCACTCAAGAGAGTCATCAAATGAATGACATCGTCATTCTCCTCCAATGCGCGTTTATATATCTCCGCCAGTTCGGATTCGTGTCCGATTGTTTCATTTGCTAATAAATCCAGAAAATACAGTACTCTTTTTGAATCCATACTGCTCACCTCACATATCTACATTTTGTAAAACACTCGCCAAAGCGAGATAACGTGGATCATCAGGTGAATAGCCAAGCGCTATAGTTATATGCTTCAAAGCTTCCAGCCTGTGGGTTTCGTTAGTTCCACCTCTCAATGCCAAAAGAGCTAAAATATATTCTTTCTCCGCTGAACTTGGCAGATTGTTAATTTTATGAGCATATCTGAATACCGAGTTATCTGATGCAGCAAAGCCCTCAAGAGTAAGCCCATATATTGCTTCTGTCACAATCTGCATTTCTGTTTCACGATATACTGCATCTTCCTGTACTGGCACATAGTCGTTCGGAATTTTAATCTGTTTTGATTTTTCCCGTAATATATCCCTTGCCCCGTCATGCTTCTCATACTGAGAAGCCAGATCATAACACTCTTTTAACAAAAACTCTTCGATGTTGTCCCAGTTATTAACGTCAGTCATTTTTCATCACCATAATATGAAGCCGGGAGAATAGGAGACATTCTCCCGGCTAAGATTTAATAAACTTGATTTCTAGATATTGGAATATCTGCCTATTTCATTACTCAAGTTTCTTTGCTGTTCCTCAATCCTTTTCTGTATTTCTGAAGCAGATTTGAAAGAGTTATATGCTATTACAATTCCAGCAATAATCAATACAATTCCGAAGAGCGA
The DNA here is from genome assembly GCA_902773265.1 of uncultured Ruminococcus sp. Lineage (GTDB taxonomy): Bacteria > Bacillota > Clostridia > Oscillospirales > Acutalibacteraceae > CAG-964. Next base: position 3,596 of record CACYDZ010000084.1, on the reverse strand, counting down.
TTGAGATGTCATGAACATAATCAAACCAACCAAAGATATAATCAGAGGTAACATCGCGCTGCTTGCCGTCTTGCTTGAAGCTGCTTGAGCAGCACTTGCCCCAACATTCCTTGCTGCATCCTGAAGGTTCTTATGCTTATTCTGAATCTGTCTTTCACAGGTATCCACCTGTTTTTTTGCTTCTTGTGATGTCATATTCAAAACCCTCCTTCATTGATTACTTCATCATAGACTTCCGCATAACGTTCAACCCAGACTTTTGCAGGAACATCGTATGGACGGAAATGAGTATTTCTGACATCCCTGCCAATATCCATATAAACAGCCGTTTTGCCACGCATGCCTTTAGTGTTACTCTCGGCAACCAGTATATCCATGGAATCTTCGTCAAGTCCGTATGCAATTCTCTTATCAAACATTGAATCATACCTGTCACTGAGCATAAGCTCAATGCTACGGAGATTTTCTCCCCACACAATACTGTTCACACCATATTTAGGTCCTTTTGCAATGATTCTCTGAAGCATTTCAATCGGACTAAGCTGTCCTTCGCGATCCTCTTCATAGATTCTGCCGGAACGCAGCCTTCTTGCTCGATTGATTCCAAAAAACATCAGGAAGATTCTTTCTGTATCAGGAATTGTTCCATCAGATCTTCCAAGTACAGTTTCATACAAGCTGGAAATCAATTCTTCAGCATCACCAATTTTTGCCACCTTAATCTGGTCTGGGAATTGTGATTCAAGATAATCAAAGTCGCATTCTCCATCAGCCAGTTCGTCAGCAAACAAGTCAACTATATATACCAAAGCATTAGCTTTGTCTGCACTTGTGTGAAGTTCTTCATAAAGGACACTCATAGCAGAAAGTTCAAAAATACTTAATGCTATTTTTTCGTCCTTGCTGACAACCAGAAGATTATCGCGGTCTTTTTTACGGAGTTCAGGCATGAAGATACTCTTCTTGCCAAAACCCTGGCCTAACAGTAACCCATAACCATCTTTTGAAGTTGTCAAATGTTCAATACTGTCACTGCCTTCCAGGATTAATCTGTTAAAGCAGTTGTGAATATCATCCTCAGCATTTGTCATAAGAACTCTTGTCTGCTGATTATCATAAAGCGGTGCGACATCCGGATCAGTATAGTAAGCATCAAGACGGGTAAGCAGATCCAATCGTTCATCTTCATTGATATAGCTTACCTGGAAGAAGTTGTTGGCAGATTCAACACCTCCGCCGCCATTATAGATGGCAGCACCTGCAGGCTGATTCTGGAGAGTTCGGATTCCCGAGTTATCAGAATTAAGAATTGATGCTGCTCCATCAATCGATCCCTTGACAGCAATACGAATTGCCATTTGGCTGAAATATGCTTCCAAACCGGAACAGTTATGGAAATCCTGACATGCAAGAATAACATGAATTCCCATTGCTCTGCCTTGCATAACCAGTTTATTGAGGCAGGAAAGACATTCGCTGCTAATAGAGTCACTTTCTCCCTTGCTTCTGAATAATTCCTGAACTTCGTCAAAAATAAGCAGAAGTTTAGGGACTTTAGGGACATCTGAAAGCTTCATATATCCGTTGATATCTGAGACCCCATAACGTGTGAAGTGTTTTGTCCTGGTTTCCAATTCCGTGCATAGTTCTTTGAGAACATTAAGACCAAATTCACGTTCACTGTTGATAGCAACTACTCTTAATGATGGCAAACGGTAACGGGTATAAGCACTAAACTCTACACCTTCCTTAAAATCGAGAAGATACATCTGCACTTCATCAGGTGAATAACTGATGAGTGTACTCATGATGAGTGTATGAAGGAGGGTAGATTTACCAGCACCTGTCTGTCCGGCAATCAAGGCATGGTGTTCGGTACTGCCGCCGCCTCTTCCAAGAACCATCTTGACAATAGTATTTGCACCTTTGATACCAATCGGTATTGCAATTTCATCATGGTTCCCAGTGAACCAGTTATTACTGTCGTAAATATCCTCTTTGAACATGCTGTCAAAATGTTCGATTTTGAGTTGCATATGTTCAATAACACTGCTGATCATTGGGAGGATCCTGTTTTTGCGCTCAAATACATCCTGCATTTCATCAATCTGCAAGAACAAACGGTCGTTTTCTGCTCCAACAAGCATCAGCCTTCTGCCCATTGCTTTGGTCTCGACAACACTTTGAGCAATTTCTGCGACAAGAGTACCGTTTTTCTGTTTGAGTTTTTCCAGTTCAGCATCATTCGCACAGATTAATACACATACACCTAAAGAAGCACTGTTTCGAACGATTGCATGAAGATCTTTCAACGCAGTATCACTGAATCCGGTTGGAAAGTCGGTAATAGCAAGCGCTCTGATAACTTCTTTTTTTAATCGACTGGTCTGATCTCCGCCATAAGCCTGAGTCATATTTTCCAATCTTTGCCGTAAAGTGGCTATTGCGTTCTCTATGTCCTTCTCTTTACTCCAGATTTTCGTATCAATAATACGTGCAGAATTTGGACCTTCAGCTAACTTTGGAATATCAGGAAAACTTGCGCCGAGTTCAAGCGGATCTATCATCGTTGCCTCAAGTTTTCCGGCAGGGAAGGACATAAACAGTTTCAGAAGCAATGGTTGAATCAATCCCTGTACATAGTTTCTGTCAGCAGGTGAATATCTCATCAAAAGAGATATACCGTCTGAAAGCCTCTGTGAATAAGGAATCTCCACAACATATTCACCAGACTTCTTAGTACCGACATCACTCGTCTGTAACTCAACTGCCTGAACAACGGTCATATCATCCTGTGAGTTATTGGGAATTACCAGACCAATTTTTCCCAACATTACATAATCTGGCACTTCTGAAGGACATTCATAATTAGCAGAATTGAATCTGGATGATTCGATTTCCTGTTGATATGCATGAACAGTTGCTTTATTGAATCCTTCATTAATGTCAACCCTTCGCATGTCGCAGATATTCTTATGTTTGGTTTCATATCTTCGTTCTGCCTGAGTATCCCGGTCAATCTGTTCAGTTCTCGCCCTGTCCAGTTTGTCGTTTCGCGTGCGTTCAGACTCCGCTATTTGGCAATTGCAAAGTGTATGGTATGCCTGAATTTTCGTGCTGATAGCAGCAAATACTTCTTTCTGAGTGTTTGTAACAGAGCTTAAACTGCTACGGGCAGCACTGATAGCATTATCAGCGCCGGTATTAGGCATGTTGTTAATGAATCTGCTGCATGCATCAACGATATTATTGGCAGTATTTCTTCTATTTTCAGTACTCTTTATATTATTTTCACATTCACTTGTAAACCGGCGTTTTTCGTCTTCACACTGGCTCCTTGCGCTTGAAGTTACTGATTCATAGATTTGTTGACTATTGGCTTTCGCATCCTGCCACTCTTTTCTGGCTCCAGTCAACTCTCTTCGAAAAGAATCCGAGTGATTGCGAAGTGCGGACATTGCAGTTACAGCCTGTTTGTGTCCCGGAGGAATGCTCTTCCAGTTATTCCATGGCCTGGGATCACTACTAATACTTGTTCCACTTTGTCTGGTAACAGATGGGAAATCGAGAAGAATACCTTGATCATTATTCTGTTT
>CACYDZ010000083.1 GCA_902773265.1 uncultured Ruminococcus sp. | reverse complement strand
TGCGTACACAAATTCTGTTTTGTCTTTGGGGAGTTTAAGGGCTTTGCCCCTAAAAATCCCACAATGGGCTTTGCCCCTTGACCCCACGAACTTTCCCCAAAAAGTTCGACAAAAACTTTTAATTGTCACAGCTTTATAAACTGTCAGGCAACAAGTTTCCATGAGGAAGTTTTCTGATAACGGCTGACCATAGCATTGAAGCTGTCGCTGTCAACAACAGAATCCGCCACACGGTATTCGCTTTTACCCGAATTGAAAGAGGTAGTACTGTAAAGGCTTGAACCATTGTCGACGAACTGTCCGCCGATGAAATTTTCGTAATGGAAATCGTTTTTCATAGCGTCATCAGTTTTAGTGACCTTGCCGACATAAAGTACGATTTCATTGTTCATCATATCCTCATAGAGGTCAAACATACAGCTTGTACCGTTTTCGGTGACGATACTTTTGACAATCTGTCTGTTGACCTGTGAACCGAAATAGTGTGCAAATTCCAGCTGACATCCGTTTCCGCCAACATAATACAACAGTAAATCCTGTACATTATCACGGTCGATATCCATTACGCAGTAGCCATACAGACGCATTTTATTTCCTGCCGAACCAATGATTTCCTTATCTTTAATCATTTCCACATAGCCGTCAAAGTCGGACGAAATATCGCTGACATCTACACTGACTTTACAGAAAGGCGTATCATACCCCTCAATATAGCCGATAATATCGCAGTTGCCCATTTTACTTCTGCCCGTAATCATGCCTGTATCGTTGACTTCGGCAACTTCTGTATCAGAACTTGTCCATTTCAGACGGTTGTAGTAGGACTGACCGATATCAGAGGGTAATTCCGCTTTGACATATTTTCCTTGTGAGAGGGAAGCAGTAACACCGACATAATCCTCAAACATTTCCCGAGCGGATTTCAAAGCAGAGTATTGCCAGAGAAAATCGTCACGGGGACAAGGTTCGTTATTGATGGAATACTGAGCTTTTTTGTTCATTTCAAAGAGGTTGAGAGGTTCTTTGGAGAAATATTCGGACACTACGGCAGACATCATGCCGACATTGTAAAGAGAAACTCTTTTTTCGGTGAAGTTGTTGACCGTGCGTGTACTTTCAGAAAGAATACTGATAGTCTGACTTTCATCGACATAGACTTCTTCACTGTAAGAAGAAAAATTACCGTTGGCGATATCGTCAAAATTGATATTGCTCTGATTGATATAATAGTCCGTATCGTCTGATGTGATAACAAAAACTTTCTGTAACATATCCGAAAGGTTGTAGCGGATAATCAGTTCATAGTTACCGTCCTGATTGATATCCTCTATACGACAGCCCGTCATTTTGGCGATACCCTTTTTATTGTTGGCATAGAAATATTCCTGACGGTAGGGCAGTCCGAAAAGGTAGCTGTTGAGTGTCTGGATTTGCTGCATACGCTCGTCCTGTACCTGAAGGCTGAAGTTCTGTAAAGAGTTGTCGTAGCCCTCGATATATACGCCTACCTGACATTCTCCGGCACTTTTAGGGGTGATATTGCCTTTGGTATCGATATAGGCAATATTTTCGTCAGAAGTGGTATAGCGGATATTGTAGCCACCTTGCTGATTTCCTTTGATAGTGGCGGTGATAGTAGCTGATGTATTGTCTTTGACGCTGAGTTTTTGGGAAGAAATTTTAGCGTCAAGTTCGGGGTCGGTAGGTTGGGTAGGCGGTTGGGTAGGCGGTTCAGTAGCTTTGGGGTAGAGAATATTGCTCACTAATTCGGCGGGAGAAAAATTCCCTGTATTGATGGCATATATCGTAAATGCACTCAATGTCACAACAGCCAGTGCCACCACAGAGAGTATGACGACTTTTTTTCTGCTTACACTCATTTTATCATCACATTCCTTTCAAAGATACACTACAGTTATTTTGGGAAGAAAGTTATCTGATAATCAGACTTTTGATTTTTTTTACATCGCCGTCCATAACAGAAAATCTGCTTTGGAGTTCTGTGCGGATTGGAGGAGAGATATTGCTGTGAATATAAAGGGAATCCAGACCGGCATTGTAAGACCCGAGAATATCGGTAATACAGTCATTACCAATCATGATTGTCTGTGAAGGGTCAAGGCAGTAGCGGTGCAGGATAGTCTGATAGAAAGCGGTATCGGGCTTACAGGTATATTCGTCAGACGAAATAACAATGCCGTCAAATTTATCGTATATACCAAGCATTTTCAGTTCGGGAACGGTGAAACTTCTTTGAGCGTTAGTCAGCAGATAGACTTTTTTATTTTTCTGATGGAGTAAGTCCAGCAGTTCTTCAGCACCGTCATACAGACGGATATATTTTGTAGAAATTACCCGAAAGACTTTTGCCATATTGACCCCGAAATTTTCAGGAACAGTTTGTCCTTTCAGACTAAGCAGTTTTTCGAAAACTTTTTCCACACGGATATCAATATGGGTGAAATGAGGATATTTTTCGTGAACAGCGGTCTGTTCTTTGACAACTTGTTCAAAGTAGGCTTTTTTGAGTTGCATAGGGGAGTAGTCTGCACCTTCAAAGGCATACAATTCTGCCATTTTATTCCAGAGGTAAATTTTCCATTCATTGGTGTTGATGTCGGCAAGTGTGCCGTAGAGGTCAAAAAGATAGTTCGTATACATATTTACTCCTGTGACAATATTATTTTTTTTTCGCTGTAAACCGCTATTATTATAACATAACCCCACATAAAAATAAATATGGATTTTTAACATTTGGTTACAAAAGAGATACAATATTATAGTTGTCCTGACTGTAATGATTGACCAAATCTGCGTAAGCAGATTTGGTCTTGATTTTTTAGCCGATTAAAGGGCTGCCGCCCTTTAAAATCCTGCTAAGGAGCTTTGCCCCTTAACCCCACAAGCCTTTGAAAAGGCTTGACCGAAACTTTCAGTTGTCACTGCTCAACCTTTGATAAACAATCGAACGAAGTGAGCCTTGAAAGTTTTTTTGCTTACTTTTTTTCAAAAAAAGTAAGTTTGAAAAAAGTGGACAAACAGAAAAATATCCGTTTACAAAAAATGTAAAATAAATTTTCAAATTTGTTCATTATTTTCTTTGTGCCGTCTCTTATAATATTATATACAAATCATGAAATTTGTGTTATAATAGGCAAGGTACAGTTAATTTAATGAGGAGGTTTTCTATTATGACTAAGCCAAAAAAAATTCTGATTGTTGATGATGACACCAACATATGTGAACTTTTACGACTTTATGTAGAAAAAGAGGGTTATGATACGGTGATAGCTCATACAGGAACACAGGCTATCCGAAAATTTGAACAGGAAAATCCTGATATGATTTTACTGGACATCATGTTGCCCGAACTGGACGGCTGGCAGGTGTGCAGAGAAATCCGCAAGACTTCCAAAGTACCCATTATCATGCTGACAGCTAAAGGTGAAGTCTTTGATAAGGTACTTGGTCTGGAACTTGGAGCTGATGATTATGTGGTCAAACCGTTTGAGGCAAAAGAAATTCTTGCCAGAGTCCGTGCTGTACTCAGACGCTCTGCCAAACCTGATGAACCTGATATCAAGCTGGTAACATGGGATAAACTTTCCGTCAATCTTACCAACTATGAACTGAAAGTCAACGGTGTTGCTGTTGACACTCCCCCTAAAGAACTGGAATTGTTATATCATCTTTCCAGCAATCCCAACAGAGTATTCACCCGTGACCAGCTGCTTGATGAGGTATGGGGATTTGACTACTATGGCGATTCCCGAACCGTTGATGTCCATGTCAAAAGACTTCGTGAAAAAATTGACGGCGTTTCTCCACAGTGGGAACTCAAAACAGTATGGGGTGTAGGCTATAAATTTGAAGTCAAAGAACAGTAAGGCAATTTTCACATAGGGTTTACGCTATACTTTATTTCGGTGGTGAAACCTGAAAGTTTTTTGTCCGCTTTTAGGGAAAAGTGGGATTTTAAAGAGTGACAACTCTTTAACCGGAAAAGGAGCTATAATTCATGGTGACGGGTAAAAAAAGTCTGTTTGTGCAATATCTGACAGTCAGTCTGGTCATTGTACTGGTCAGTTTCGTTATTCTGGGAACAATGCTGGTGTTCTTTGTAGCGAGGTATTCCGATACGGAAAAAAAAGACCTCCTTATCGAAAATGCACAGCGTGTTTCTCAGCTTGTGTCTGAACAGACGGTTATCGTCAACAACAATGTTCATATTGGTGATACGGAAACCAGCTGGCTTTCGGGGGTTATGCAGACCATTTCAGCAAGTATCAATGCCGATGTATTTATTACCGATGTCAAAGGCAATACGCTTTTGTGCAGTGAGGGGAGCAGGTGTCGTCACAGAAAAGGAACGGTTCCGTCTGATATATGCCGTCAGGCCTCCGAACAGGAAATCTTTATCAAAACTACTCTGGATAATATGTATGATGAACCACAGTTTCTGGCAGGTGTACCTATTCTGACAGATGTCGGTTCAAGACAGGAAATTACAGGCATTGTCTTTACCGCTACCGATATGGGAACATTTTCGACTTTCAAGGGCGAAATTATGAAAATCTTTTTCTATGCGTCCGTAGCAACTTTTGCCATTGTAGCGTGTATCATCTGGTTTTTCTCCTTTAAGATGATTAAACCTTTACGACAGATGTCCATAGCTGCCAAAAAACTTGCCAATGGCGATTTCTCTGTCAGAGTACCTGTTTCTTCCAATAACGAAGTCGGAACACTTGCCAGAAGTTTTAACGAAATGGCAAATTCCCTCTCTGTTTCCGAAACGACAAGACGCAATTTTATTGCCAATGTTTCTCATGAACTCAAAACGCCTATGACAACTATTGCGGGATTTATTGATGGTATTCTGGACGGCACTATCCCTCAGGATAAACAAAAACAATATCTGCGTATCGTG
>CACYDZ010000082.1 GCA_902773265.1 uncultured Ruminococcus sp. | reverse complement strand
CAATGATACAATAAAGACACTTCTTGAAGTTATCGGCTTCGTTCTCTCAAACATAAAAATTGAGAGATTCAAACAGGCTCTATTTCTTGTTGGTCAGGGAAATAGTGGAAAATCAAAGTTTTTAGAGTTTATGCAAATGTTAATAGGAGCTGAAAATTATTGTGCAATGCCATTTGAAAAGCTTGATAAACGCTTTTCTGCCTCCACTTTGTATAAAAAACGTCTTGCAGCAGATGATGATTGTAATTATTGCAGTTTCTCCAACATATCTACATTCAAGCAGATAACAGGCGGCGGACCTCTTCAGAATGAAGAAAAAGGAAAACAAGCATTTACTTTCATTTACAATGGTCTTTACATAATATGTGCTAATAATTTGCCACTTTTCGGCGGTGATAAGGGTATTCATGTGTATGACAGAATATTACCGATACAATGCGGCAATTCCATTCCAAGGCAGGAACAAGACAAGAATTTACTTGAAAAATTATACTCTGAACGTGAAGCAATCATATTTGCGGCGGTTATCAGCTTACAGAACGCTATCAAAAATAATTATAATTTTTCTGTTTCTGCTGCTTCTTCTCAGCTCATCACTGAATATATGAAAGAAAATGATATTGTATTGCAATTCATTGATGAATGTTGCATAAAGAGAACCAGAAAAGATAACGTATCAACCAAAGTACTATATACAGCGTTCAGAACATGGTGTGAGCAGAACGGCGAAAAATATATCCCGAAAAAATCTGAATTTACTGAAAGTATTTGCAGATATTATGGAATCGAGCCAAAAGACAAAAAGAAAATTTTAAAAGTTTACGATGGTTTAAGATGTTATGACTTAACATTAACTGCCGATGCAAAAAAAGAACTTCATGCTTGTTATGATAGTGTATAAATATAGAAATCCGTTTGAAATAATTCAGACGGATTTTTTTGCACTTAAAAATGCACTTGATTTTTGTGTTTTTGCACTGATTTGATGTGTTTTTGCACTTGAAATGCACTGAATGAATTGTGCTTAATCAGCTATTTTAAGCCATTTTATAAATTTTAAGTGCAAAAAGTGCATTTTTTATTCAGTATTCTATAATATATTTTTTTATTTTGCTTTTTTTCTATTATTATATTTTCTGTTTTGAAAATGTTTATATTAATATATTTTTGCACTTTTTGCACTTAAAAAATTTAATTTACCGAAAAATAGGGAAATATCAGCGTTTTATCAAGTGCATTTCAAGTGCAAAAATAAGGGTTTTAAGTGCAAAAAGTGCATTTTTAAGTGCAAAAATGAAAAGTAGAAAGTTATTGATTCTGTTATCTTCATTTAAAGGCAGATAAAATTGAGAGCCTTACCCGTTGGAACTGTCGGAGCTGATAAGCCTTGACTTCCTGAGCGTGAACGGCTTGCAGGAAGTCAGACCCAGAGAGCCGCAGAATCTTTCTTGACTTCTTTGGAGCAGGCAGGAACAGCAGCATATAAGCCTTTGACCTTTTCGGAGAGTAGTTATATATCCGACTTCTGATACAGGGCATAGAAATAGATTTCAGCGGAACATTATGCATGAAGTCAGAGAGCCGCTGCTGATGAAAGACCAATAGAGAGAATACAGCAACGAAAGCGAAACGGAAACAAGGGCTTGATCACCTGCACACGTTCTCACAGTCTCAGAAGATGAGAGTCTTACCCGTTGAAATTGTCGGAGCTGATGAGCCTTGACTTCTCGACTGTGAACGACTTGCAGGAAGTCAGACCCAGAGAGCTATTGAAACATTCTTTACTTCTCAGGAGCAGGCAAAAGACATATATTTCAGAGGGTATGAAGAATATTTCATATGGTATGAAAAATATTTCATATGGTATGAAAAAAATTACATTGATATCCTATCTATTGGAAATCGCAAGTATACGATGAACGGCTTGAAAAAGCTCCCCCTGATAATAAAGCCACTATTTTGAAACAGTAACACCAACGACAGCTCACCTCAATGTATAAAATATTCCCTAAATGGCATTTTAAAAGTTTGATTTTTAAGTTCCTGCGAAAAAAAGGAACTCCCTAACAGTCCACTTTGCCTTTGGAAGTATTGAGACATAGGGGGAGAACCGACGCTGATGAAAGACCAACAAGGCAAATACAGCAACGAAAGCAGGACGAAAACAGGGAAACAGGCTTGAAAATTGCTGTATAAGTCCTTGACAGGCTGAGAGGGTAATTACATCAATATCAGCTTACAGAGGGCATACAGGGCAGATACAGGGCTTTTTGATGATTCTGAAAGGGATTCAAGGGAGATTCAGACCTTGACCGCCTGCACGTTCTTCACGTTTTGGAGTTGTCGGAGTTGATAAGCTGCACGAAGGCAGATTCGGAGAGCCATTGAAAAGGGTATCATTTTAAATGCGATCCTTAATCGCCTGCACATTCTCACAGTATTGGAGAAAGTCAGCACCAAAAAAGTCTTGACTTCCTCAGACGGCAATATAGCAAACGATAGCAATGCTATGCAAACGATAGCAATGCTATGCAAAATTAAGCAAACGAAAGCAAAATATAGCAAACGAAAGCAAAACAAGCAAATGTTTTTTTTAGCCCAAAGAAACCCACTCTGTTTTTTCCACTGTTTACATATTTCTTAAAGATGACATTTGAAATGTAGGCTTGAAAGGAGCCGATTTGAAATCGAACCCTTTAATGAATCCTCATGTGCGAGAAAGAAATATTTTGTCGGGGATGCGCTCGGTGTACGGTCAGAGAAAAAAAGCCGTTTTTTTCAATGGGGGAGTAACAGCTTTTTTGTGACATCAAAGTCACAGAATTAGCGTAAAAACAGGCGGAAAATGTCTACACTGCACGGACAAACTGCACAAAGAATTATTAATGTCATTAATAATTTTTTGGAACTGACAGAAAAAGCCTTGAAAATGGCTAAAAACAGGCAAAAGCGGCAATTTTCGCCCGCTTTTCAAAATTGCGCCAAATGGTTATTTGGTGCAATTTTGAAAAAGAACGGCACAAAAGAAGTTTTTTATTTAACAAATGTCTGCTTTTATTCCACCCGAGTGGACAGAATGTAACATCGATGATACAAATTGATTCCGAACAGTGTGAGAACGTGCAGGCAGTCAAAGGTGTGATTTCAAATCGAACCTTCTGACGGCTCTTTAACTATACAGCATATGCCGCTGAATTGCTCTGTATTGGCTTATATTTGCCATGTATGCCCTCTTTGGGTTGATAGTGATATAATTACTCTTTGAAACGGTCAAGGTCTTTTTCAGCTCTTTTTCTGCCTGTTTTTGTTTTATGAAGGCAAGACAGTTTCAGCGGTGAGTCTCTCCTGCTCCGGTACTTGTATTATGATTGGTGAATCAATTCAACATTTCTTCAGTTCCAACGGTCAAGAGACTTGCATCGGCAGCGGTTAGTGAATTTTGTAAACTCGAGTTCACAAAAATGGAATGAGTCAGCAAGAGCTTATATGCCGTTGTTCCTGCCTGTTCTTCCTGCTCCTGAGAAGTCAAAAATGTTTCAATAGCTCTCTGGGTCTGGCTTCCTGCAAGCAGTTCACGCTCAGGAAGTCAAGGCTCACCAGCTCCGACAGTTCCAACGGGTAAGATTTTAATTTCCGAGGGTCAAGGGGAACTCCCCTTGCAAGCTGTATTTTTGCCAAATGCGGCACAAAAT
>CACYDZ010000081.1 GCA_902773265.1 uncultured Ruminococcus sp. | reverse complement strand
TTTGTCCACTTTTTCAAAAGTGGTGGGGTCAAGGGGCAAAGCCCCTTGTGGGATTTTAAAGGGCAAAGCCCTTTAATCGGCTAAAAACTCAAACAAAATTTGCGTAAGCAAATTTTGACAATTTACTTTGTTCGGATTGTCTTCTGACGCAGTTGTCTGATGACACCGAAAATCAACAGCATTGTCATAAAACCCGTCAGTATCCCCAGAAAATCCAGACATACATCTGATACCTGTCCCGCCCTGCCGGGTGTATATAACTGTATTGTTTCGTCAATCACAGGGGTAAGCAGTCCGAAAAAAAGTGCTGTAAAACGATAATGTAACGGTCTTTTTACATCACAGGCAACAGCATAACCCATCATCGATATTCCTATCAGAACATATTCCAGATAATGAGCAAATTTTCGCAGAATGTAACTGTTCAGTGACTTTGTGGAAATGTGCAGTGCCTCAAAGATATGCCTGAGAACTGTCAGTACTATTCCGCTTTCGTCACTGGAAACCTCCGCCGGCATGAGTGAATGAATAAACGCAAAGGCTGTCATGCCTATCGTCAGGCAAAGAAAAACAATCTGATATTTTCTGTTGGCAGAATATTTTTGCAAAAAATCACCTTTTGAAAATGAATTTGTTATCTACTATTTTACCGCATTTATGGATATTGTCAATACAAATGTTCGGATTTATCGTAATAGATAAATTTGTCGCCAAAAACAGGAAGAAAATGTCCGTTTTTGTTTTTAAGATAATGTTGCAATCAAAAAATATTTCTGTTATACTCTACAAGGTAATTTTATGAAAAAGGAGCAGATTTTTGTATGTGGTATTTGTATGTGTTTTTGATTTCGATGGTGCCTATTGTTGAGTTGAGAGGTGCTATTCCCATAGCCGTAGGAAAAGGTCTGAATATCTTTATCGCTTATGTCATCTGTATTATCGGCAATATGATACCTGTACCGTTTATTTATCTGTTTGCCAGAAAATTGTTGGAATGGGGCAGTGATAAACCTGTTATCGGGAAATTTTTTACTTTCTGTCTGGAAAAGGGAAAAAAAGGCGGAGATAAATTGCAGGCAAAAGCCGGTAACGGATTGTTTGTGGCATTAATGCTTTTCGTTGGTATTCCCCTGCCCGGCACCGGTGCATGGACGGGAACTCTTGCCGCAAGTCTGTTGGATATGGGCTTTAAGAAAAGTATTCTGGCAGTTGTTCTTGGCGTGTTGATTGCCGGCGTTATTATGGGTACAGGTTCCTGGCTTGTGGCGAATGGTATCAGCTTTATCTTCGCTCCCAAAACCTGAACGCCCTATGGCTGTGACACTTGAAAGTTTCGGTCAAGCCTTTGGGGAGGCTTGTGGGGTTAAGGGGCAACGCCCCTTAGCAGGATTTTAAAGGGCGGTAGCCCTTTAATCGGCTGAATATTCAAAACAAAATTTGCTTTGGCAAATTTTGTCATCATCATCTGGCAGGGATTATCCTTAATGAAATTTCTTAAATATGATGTGGCAATCATCGGCGGGGGCTGTTCGGGATTGATGACAGCAACCGCCATTGTCAGAAATAACCCAAATTTAACTATCGCTCTTATCGAAAAAAATACGAAAGTCGGCAGAAAATTACTGGCTACGGGCAACGGCAGATGTAACCTCACTAATGAATATATCTCCCCTGAATATTACTTCGGTAGTTGTGCTGAATACCTATGCAATCTGTTCCAAAATTATGACTGCGGTTTTATCCGAAAATATTTTTCTGACTTGGGTCTGCTTACCGTCAGCGACAGTGAGGGCAGAATTTATCCTTTAAGTAATCATGGCAGTTCTGTACTGGAGTGTATGCAGAATTATTATCAGCATTTCGGTCATGTTGATGAATTATGTTCTGTTGAGGTGAACCATATCGTTTGTCAAAAACATTATCTTCTCCAATGTATTGCCAAAGATAATGAGAATATACAGATTTCTGCTAAATATCTTGTGCTTGCCTGTGGCGGAAAAGCCAGTCCGAAATTAAGTACCAACGGTCTGGGCTATCCCCTTTTAGAGTTGTTGTCTGTCAGAACTTCTGTACTGTTTCCCTCTCTTGTCCCTATCACTTGTAATGACAAATCATTGAATTTGCTCAAAGGTGTTCGGGTAAAGGGCAGTGCGTCTTTAATGATTGACGGCAATATCGTGGACAAACATAAAGGGGAAATCCAGTTCACCGAAAAGGCACTCAGCGGAATTTGTATTTTTCAGCTTTCAAGAACAGTCAACGAATATTTTGCCACGAAAAAACAAAAATCTCTGAAAATTCTGCTGGATATTCTGCCACAGTTTTCTGAACAAGCGTGTAAAGACTTCATCAATGACCGTATCAGAAAGTTCGGCAAATATGAACTGGAATATTTCTTTGACGGTCTGTTACAGAAAAAAGTGGCATTGGCTTTATACCAAAAGTGTGGTATTGCCGATTTGCATAGGAAAGTGGCTGTCTTAAACAAAAAGGAAGTACAGCTGTTAGCCAGAACGCTGAAACAATGGGAGTTTATTCCGACACAGGCAAGCTGTTTTGAAAATGCACAGATAACTGCCGGCGGAATTATCCCGAATGAGATTAATTTTGATAGAATGGAAAGCGTCAGATACAAAAACTTATTTTTTGGCGGAGAAATCGTGGATATAGACGGTCTTTGCGGTGGATACAATCTGCATTGGGCATGGTGCAGTGGTATTATTATCGCCCGTGCTATTGGGGGATGTCATTAACTTAGGAGCGTCATTTCTAATTCAGTGAGGAATTTTACTTGGCGGAATTATGTCAAAATTTGCTTACGCAAATTTTGGATTTTTATGGAGAGTTAAAGGGCGTTGCCCTTTAAAATCCCACAAGGGGACTTTGTCCCCTTGACCCCTACCACTTTTGAAAAAGTGGACAAAACTTT
>CACYDZ010000080.1 GCA_902773265.1 uncultured Ruminococcus sp. | reverse complement strand
TTTGTCCACTTTTTCAAAAGTGGTGGGGTTAAGGGGCAAAGCCCCTTAGCGGGATTTTAAAGGGCGGCAGCCCTTTAATCGGCTAAACATTCAAACAAAATTTGCGTAGGCAATTTTTGACTGTTTTTCAGGGAAAAATTTTTTAAAGATGTACATTATTGCCCAATAGTGTACATCTTTTTTTGTTTTTCCTGTATTGAGTGTAAGATTTTTCTTACCTATTTCATCATAAGGAGGTTGAATATGACACCTAAAGAGGAAAAATTCTGTTGTTTCTATGCGTCAAACGGTAATGCCAAAATTTCAGCGGTGCTTTCGGGATATGCCAATCCCGAACTCAAAGCGGTGAAACTGCTTTCCAGAAAAGATGTTGCCGAAAAAATACGCTCCTACCGAAAAGTATACTGCGATGATTTGCGGGCATTGGCAATAACAGGATATCGTCAGCTCGCTTTTGGCAGTATTGCCGACTGTGTCAAACTGATTTATGATACGGATAATCTGCCGTCATTGGATACCATGAATCTGTATATGATATCCGAAATCAAAAAACCTAAAGACGGTTCGATGGAGATTAAGTTCTTTGACCGCATAAAAGCGTTGGAAAAACTGACCGAAATTGAACAGCTCTCCGAAGAAAGCAGTATTCCGTTCTATAAGGCTCTGGAAAAAAGTGCGGATATTTTCAACAATGACGAGGAGGAGGAAAATGTTCCCGAGTGAATTTTCTCCTAAACAGATGAAATTGCTGACATGGTGGTGTCAGGAAAGTAAGTATTCAGATTGTGATGCCGTTATCTGTGACGGTGCGGTTCGTAGCGGAAAGACTTTGTGTATGAGTATCTCTTTTGTGTCGTGGGCATTTTACCGCTTCAACAACAGCAGTTTTGCTCTGTGCGGTAAAACGATACGCTCCCTGAAAAGAAATGTCGTTACTCCTCTGACCGAAATCCTGAAATATATGGGATTTACCTTCTCTGAAAAACTTTCTCAGAATTTACTGGAAATTTCTGTCAACGGCAAAACAAACCGTTTCTATCTCTTTGGCGGTAAAGATGAGTCCTCTGCGTCATTAATTCAGGGTATGACCCTGTGTGGTGTGCTTTTTGACGAAGTGGCTCTTATGCCCAAATCTTTTGTCGAACAGGCTCTGGCAAGATGTTCCGTCAGTGGCAGTAAGTTCTGGTTCAACTGCAATCCTGAATATCCCCAGCATTGGTTCCGTACAGAATGGATTCTGGACAGAAAAAAGAAAAATGCTCTCTATCTGCATTTCACAATGGACGATAATCCCTCCCTTTCTGAAAAAATGAAACAACGCTATCAGTCCCTTTACAGTGGTGCTTTCTATGAAAGATTTGTTCTGGGAAAATGGGTCAGTGCTGAGGGGTGTGTCTATCCTTTTATGAAAGAGGATAGTTTTGTGAATGTGCCGGAATGTTCTTTTCAGAAATATGTCATCAGCTGTGATTACGGTACGGTAAATCCTGCGTCTTTCGGACTTTGGGGACTGTATCAGAATGTCTGGTACCGTATTGAAGAGTATTACTACGATTCCCGGAAAGTCGGCTTTCAGAAAACTGATGAAGAACATTATCAGGCTCTCGAAACACTGGCTTTTAACAGGAAAATTGATGATGTTATCGTTGACCCGTCTGCCTCAAGTTTTATCCAGACCATTAAACGACATGGTAAATTTCATGTGTCGCCCGCTAAAAACGATGTGCTTGATGGTATCCGCAAAGTTTCAACGGCTCTCAAAGACGGCAGAATTAAAATCTGTAATACCTGTTCGGACGCTATGCGGGAATTTAGTCTTTATCGCTGGCAAAGCGGTGGTGCTGATGTTCCCGTAAAGGAAAATGACCACGCTATGGACGATATCCGTTATTTTGTTTCGGGTGTTGTGTTCAGACCTCAGCATGATTTTATTGTCTTTGCGACAAAACGCTTTTGAGGAGGTGCTTTGTGAAAAAATTCGGAAAAAATCAGAAAAATTCCGCTGTCAGTTCCTCTCAGCCTGTCAAGGCGGTGACGGGGTATGGCTTTCCGAACCCTTTCGGAGCAATAAACCATTATATCCCTCTGCATAACTCTCAGAATGTTCTTTATGATACTTTGAGAGAAGCAGTTCCCATTATTGATTCCGCTTTGCAAAAACTTGTCAGACTACTGGGTACTTTTACCGTAAGCTGTTCTGACAAGACCGCTGAAAAACAATTACACCACTTTTTACAGACTGTCAGGACGAACGGTAACAATATTGGTTTTCACTGTTTTCTCAGCAGTTATTTTGACCGCCTGCTTACTTATGGTACGGCAATAGCGGAAATTCTTCCTTTCAAAGATTATCACGGTATCTACGGTATCTATAACGCCGACAACAACCATATCTTACTGAAACCTAAATCTGAAAATCCTTTGGAACTCTCTGTTTTCGTCAGACAGAAAAACGGTGAGATTATTCCCGTTTCGAACGAAAATCTTATTTTACTCACTTCCCTTAACCCTAAACCCGACAAAATCGGGGGGACTTCTGTTTTGCAGGGATTACCGTTTGTCAGCAGTATTCTTCTCAAAATTTTCAACGCCATAGGGCAGAACTGGGACAGAGTGGGAAATATCCGTTATGCGGTCACCTATAAGCCGTCTGACGATAACTTTGACGGTGCTTTTACACAGCAAAGAGCAGATATTATTGCCAATGAGTGGAGTAAAGCCATGAAAGATAATGGTGTTTCTGATTTTATTGCTGTGGGTGATGTGGATATCAAGGTGATTGGTGCTGATAATCAGATACTTGACTGTCAGACACCCGCACGGTTGCTTCTGGAACAAATTGTTTCCAAATTGGGAATACCGCCCTTTTTACTTGGGCTTTCATGGAGCAGTACCGAAAGAATGTCCTCTCAGCAGGCGGATATTCTTACCAGTGAACTGGAACATTATCGTTTTTTACTGAACCCTGTTATTGATAAAGTCTGTCGTATGTGGCTTGCCATGAACGGCTTTCCGACAGAATATGAGATTATCTGGAGTAATATCAATCTTCAGGACGAAGTGGAACTGGCTAATGCTAAATTACTCAACGCCAAAGCGGAACAGGTCATTGGGAATTTATAAATACTGACAAAATTTGCTGACGCAAATTTTGTTTGAATTTTTAGCCGATTAAAGGGCTGCCGCCCTTTAAAATCCCGCTAAGGGGCTTTGCCCCTTAACCCCACAACTTTTTGAAAAAAGTTGA
>CACYDZ010000079.1 GCA_902773265.1 uncultured Ruminococcus sp. | reverse complement strand
GCATTGCCATTGGAGTCTTTCATATTCAAAAATGAACAGTAGTGGCAGTGTTTCTCGATAACTGGTTGATACTCTCCCTGATCAGTAACCGTGCAAACCGTTACATCATATTTTTTCTTATCCAAATGACTGACGATATCGGATAAAACCTTTTCAGCGCCGCCTCTCGATAAGCTCTCAATGAAGAACAATACTTTTTTCATCAATCTTCCTCAAGGATCCGGTATATTTTTTCAATCTCTTGCGCGTTGGTATAGTCGTTTTTTTTCGTGTTTTCTATTAATCTTCGCTGCAACTCTTTATCCTGAATAACCCTTGCTATCCCTTCTGCGCAACCTTCGTTGTCCATCGGAACAATAACGCCGTCATAACCATCAATCAATTGGCTGCCGGCTGTTGCGTAGTTTGTGATAATCACCGGCTTATTTAATATTTGTGCCTCTCTGACCGCCACACATTTTCCTTCATATCTTGAAGGTTGAACATAAATATCGCAATTTTTGATATACGGGTATGGATTTTTCTTTTTCCCTAACATAATGACATTGTCTTCCATCTTTGCTTCGGCAATTTTGTTTTTTATTAACGCCTCGTCTCCACCGTATCCGATGATATACCATTTTACGTTTATGCCGTTTTCTATTAGACGTTTGCAAATAGAAGGAACATTGTCAAAGTTCTTTTGCTCCGTGAATCTACCAATGGATAATAGACTAATGCCATTGTTGTTCTGTATTACGGAATCAGTATCATCATTTGCTGACTGTGCTAAAATAAATTCTTTTGATATTATATTCTCAATAACGATAGACTTATCCGATAATTCAGGATGAGCGCCATCAAAAGCACACTTACAAGCTTTAGATACATTGACAATGCCATCATACATGTTCCACATCTTATAATCTTGTCTTTTCTCAATGTCAATTCTTGAAAAGTCAGTATGAAGCCAAGCAAGTTTTTTTGTAGCAGATACTTTTTTCCAAACAATATAATGTGGATCAATATAGCTGATTGCAAGATCGTACTTTTCTTTTAAGCAAGGCAAAAATCGTAGTGCATATTTATAACAAAACTGCTTAGTGACATAGGTTGTATCGTTATATTTTCTTATTGACGCTCTTGCCTTCCCAAGTAATCTCGCACCTGCTACCAGAAACGACTTGTTTTTTACTGTTTGCTTAATCGGTAAAACAAGGTTTTGGTATTGACGTGGAGCATCAATAATATGAACCTTGTTTGGAATCAACGAAAGCAAATCTCCTGTTTTATTTAAAAGCATTAGGTCAACATAAACCTTTGAGTAGTCATAAGCTTGTAATAACCCTAACAAGCTGCTCTCAGCTCCGCCGATTTCCATAGAATGATGTAAAATCAGAATCTTTTTCATATACTCAATATAGTAAATTGTTCCTATATCTCCAATTTATTATTTTCTCATACCAATTTGATTTATCTTTTTGCGGCGGTGTTCCTTTCCACGGTGTATTTGCAATAGATAACCAATATTTATCTTTTAATGGATGTTTACATTTATCTACCCAAGGTCTGGTAGTGAAACTTGGAGTGTAGTGTATAATTGTAGGTTCTTTCTTTGCCTGCTCTATTTCTTTTTCTAAATAAAAATTTGAATGATTTCGATAATACTTATTTATCTGATTCAAATTGAAAAAAAAGTGGATTGTCATAAGGTTGTATTTTAAATCAACTTTTCTCCAGAGATTATTAAGAACACCATTCAAAACTCCCTGATCATGGTGTACAACACTGCCTTTTTTTAATTCAATAAACTTTAGACATTTGTCTCCGACTTTTTGCTTTCTCCATATATTCAAATCAATTAACAACATTCCAGCATTGAAATACGGCTGATTAGCATGCATACCAACCGATGTTTTTATTTCATCGCTTACAGCATCCTGAACAGCAGCAATAACATTCTGTTTAAAATCTATATTCCACAACGCAGTTAAAGAATCGCAAATTATCATATCACAATCTAAATAAATAACTCTTTCAATTTCAATAGGCAGCATATCAGCAATATACAATCGTGCATATCTTGAAATCGAGATATCCCATGGCATATTTAATTGCAGCTTTTTTTTCCATGTCGAGAAATCAATTAAATGCAATTTTGCTTTTGAAAAATCCCGTACAATAACAAATAGCTTTTCCTTGTTTTCTTTACTTATCTCGTTGTCAACAATATAGATGTTGATCTTCTCAAAATCCTTATTGGTAACCAAAAGTGAATACATTGCAGCACCCAAATGCTGCGCGTAATTATCATCTGCTGAAAACAATACATTCAATTGATTGCTCTGATTATTCATACATTTCCAAATCCCATTCTGTGAATTACCCGTGTAAGTTTATTTTTGACAATGACGTTTTTATCCATCCAACTTTTCCCATACCAATGTATCGAATACGTGTTGCCGGTCTTTTTCAAAACTCCTGTGTTATCATTAAACGGATTAAAATACTCCTTCGCAAAAACGGCTATCTCATTCTTTTCCTGTGTTTGACCGTTCATAATGAACCCGTTTTTTGTCATTGTTCTGGTATTCATTACAGGGCATCCAACAGTACCATGTTTTCCGTCGATAATCGGAATGTATTCATCTATCAACGCTTTTACTATTCTTGCACCTGCTTCGGCACCAAAGCCATGACCTGTGTTTACATATTCCTTTGTTTCGAAACCGAAAAAAGCTTTATGAAATAATAAATCATCAAATGATTTCACCGCTTCAACATCGGTGTCAAAATATATTCCGCCGTGCTCATAAAGTACCAATAGCCTAACGTAATCAGAGAGAAAAGCGTATTTTTTCAGTTCATAACACATTTTAGTATATGCATTTGTATTAATATCAAAGTTGTCCTCATTCCATTCGATGATCTCATATTCGGGACAAAACTTTTTCCAGCTTTCTATGCATTTTCGAGCTAACTTTGGTTTTTCGCCACGGCCAAACCAGCAATAATGGATTTTCTTCGGAATCATATTTTTCCCATCTTTTTTACTTTTCTTTTTATATACAAATTCATCGCGACACCACTCGGAATAGCTATAACCGTCATCAGCTTTTTAGGTGATTCACTCACAAAATGCCTGTTTTTTGAAAACAAACTGCTGGAAACATAGTGAGCGCAATCAATAAAATTTCGCTTTGCAGAGTGAATATATTTCATATTTTCCTTGCGTACAAAGGCAAAGCTTTTAGGGTTAGTGTAGTATTGTCGGAACATATTCATGGACGAACCGTCCGCTTGATATTCTACCTCGCAAAGAACCTGATTGGTAGTAATCAAGCGATACTTTTGATCGCAAAGCTGATATTTATAGCCTAATGATAGATATTTTTCATTATCAAAAACCGGATACGGCGGCAGACTTTTCATAATATCAGTACGGTAAACCAGCTTTTTATCACCTATTCCGCCGGATTCGTAGAATCCATACAAAGTAGTTTCCGTCATTTCCCCAGGAAATCCCGTTCCGATAATCTTGCCCGTATTCATATCTGCGTCAAGTCCTATCAAGCCGGCTAACTTTCCGTTTCCCTTTTCTCTCCACAAATCTATAATATGCCTGACAGCACCTTCAGCAAGCATATCATCGGAATCGATACATGTGTTTAATTCAGTGGTAATATTTTCATACGCGGTGTTGTGCGCCGTATGCATACCGCCGTTTTCTTTGTATATGTAAACGATCTCAAAACCGTTATCATTTTTCTGCCACTGACGAATCAAGTCTGCAGTATTATCAGTAGAGCCGTCATCAATAACCATCCAGACAAAATCCTTACAGTCCTGCCTAAGCAGAGATTGGTAGGTTCTTGTAATGGTATGCGCTCTGTTATACGCAGGAGTAAAAACTGTTAATGTTGGCATATCAATCTATTCTCCGTTAACGCATGAAAGATAAAAATTCTGTAGCCATTTGGCATTTTCTTTTATATCAAACCCAGATGTAATAATCTTTTGTTGAGTATCCCTTCGCGAACGTTTTACTGCGTTCAAAGCCATGTTTGCCCAAAATTCTTTTCCATTTCTTGATTCAATTCTGTTTGCCAAATCAGTAACAAGACATTCATCAGGTATATTTTCTGAAACAACACAAGGCAAACCGCTTGCCTGTGCTTCAAGAACGGCTATGCCAAATCCTTCAAATAAGGAAGGAAATACAAACACATCCATCGCCTGCATTAGATTCGCAACGTCGCTTCTAACTCCAAGGAATTTGACCTTATCTTCAATCCCAAGTATCGTCACCATTGAATGGATCTCTTGGCTTCTAGGACCGGTATCATTTCCAACGAGAAGAAGAACTGCATTAGGCTCTCTTTTTAATATCTCACAAAACACCTTTAAGAGAAATTTATGATTCTTTTGAGCGTCAAATCTTCCAACATGACCTATGACAAGCTCTTGTGAAACGCCTAACGTCTCACGCATAGCTTCTCTCTTAACTGGATTAAAAGCATACCTCTCAGAATCGATAGCGTTATTAAGCATAATGCAATTGTCTCGATTCTTTTTCCCAAAGAGCCATTCGCCAGATTCCTCTCCGCACATAAACATATGCGTTATATGTGACAGCATTTTTGTTTTATAATACCACCGCATTGGCGATTTTAAATT
>CACYDZ010000078.1 GCA_902773265.1 uncultured Ruminococcus sp. | reverse complement strand
GCCGCCCTTTAAAATCCTGCTAAGGGGCTTTGCCCCTTAACCCCACCACTTTTGAAAAAGTGGACAAAACTTTTAATTGTCACCGCCGAACCTTTGATAAACAATCCGAGCGAAGCGAGACTTGAAACTTTTAATTGTCACAGCTATACGATAAATTACGAATTACACATTGACATTCGGGAGGAGTACGATGTATCAGGTACTTTACCGCAAATGGCGACCGAAAATATTTGATGATGTTGCCGGACAACCTCAGGTAACCGTTACCCTTAAAAATGAACTGCAATCCGGAAGAATTAATCATGCTTATCTTTTTACAGGGTCAAGGGGAACGGGAAAAACATCTTGTGCAAAAATTATGGCGAAAGCACTTAACTGTCTGAGCCCAAAAGAGGGTAATCCATGCGGTGAATGTGAATTGTGTCGTGGAATTGATGACGGGTCAGTGATGGATATTGCTGAAATTGATGCGGCAAGTAATAACAGTGTGGAAAATGTACGGAGTATCATCGAAGAAGCGTCATTCAACCCCGCTAAAGCAAAATACAGAGTGTATATTATAGATGAAGTGCATATGTTGTCTGTGGGAGCGTTCAACGCTTTACTCAAAACACTGGAAGAACCTCCTGCTCATGTAGTGTTTATTCTGGCAACAACAGAAGTGCATAAAATCCCTGCCACAATACTTTCCCGATGTCAGCGGTTCGACTTTCACAGAATAACTCCTGAAGCTATTGCACAAAGATTACGCTTTGTTGCTGAACAGGAAGGCTTGACACTGGAAGAAAATGCTGCCTTACTGATAGCGTCTGTATCAGATGGGGCAATGAGAGATGCATTATCCTTACTTGACAGATGTGCAGGTACAGACAAGAATATTACTGTCAGCGTAGTGCAGAATACCGCAGGACTGACGGGACATGATTATCTGTTTTCCATAACAGACGGCATTATCCGTAAAGATACAGGAAGTATACTTGCCATTATAGAACAACTTTATCACGAAAGCAAAGATATGGGACGGCTTTGTTATGAATTAATCGAACATTTTCGTAATCTGATGATGATTAAAACCCTTAACAAAACCACAACTTTACTCACTTTCTCTGATGAGGAAAAAACAAAAATGAAAAAACAGGCAGATACGCTTACTTTAGAGAATATTCTTTATGCAACAGATATCTTACAGTCAGGCTATGATAAAATTTCCCGTGGCATGAACAAGCGTACCGAAATGGAATTGAGCCTGATAAAACTGACCGCACCTGAATTGGAAGTTTCGGTCAGTGCATTACTGGACAGAATTTCTGTTTTAGAAAGAGCTGTCAAAAGGGGAATTTCGGTAAATGTCAGTCAGGTTTCCGAAACGGATAATGACAATATTAATCCTGAAAGTCCCTCTCTACCCTCTGCCGAAAATCAACCACAGGAAAATCAGAGAAATATTCCCAGACCTATGGGAACAACTATGGACTATGATGAAATTGTTAAAAATGCTGTCCTGATGAAAGATTGGTCAGAAGTACTCAAAGTACTGAAAACACACTCTATCACTATGGCAACTGCATTTAAAAATACAAAAGCATATATCAGCGGAGATTATATTCTAATAGACTCCGACAATGAACTCACCTTTAAACGGCTGAAACAACCCGAAGAAAGAGAAAGAATGAGAAAGGCTGTTCTGGAAGTTACAGGGAGAGTTTATCGACTGGGACCCTATAAAAAAAGTGGGAAGCAGTCCACACAACAAAAGGACGCAATGACTGAATTACTTAATACAGCGAGAAATTCAGGGATAAAGGTTCAGGAAGAATAAGAAAGGATTGAAACATTGTGAAAGCAAGAATACCCAGAGGCGGTACGCCGTCTAACTTACAGCAGATTGCTAAGCAGGCACAGAAAATGCAGGAGGAAATGGATATTGCCAGTTCTCAGCTGGAAGAAAAGGAATATACCGCAACTGCCGGCGGTGGTATGGTAGATGTTGTGGTAACCGGCAAAATGGAAATTACCTCTATCACCATCAAACCTGATGTTGTTGACCCTGATGACATCGAAATGCTCAGCGATTTGATTATCGCAGCAACCAACGAGGCTCTTCGTAAAGCAACCGAAGATAAAGCTCAGACTATGGAGAAAATCTCAGGTGGTCTGAATATTCCGGGATTGTTCTGATAATGTCCTCCTATAATGTTGCTCCGCTGGCTAAACTTGCGGAACAGTTTGAAAGACTGCCCGGTATCGGCACGAAAACTGCACAGCGTCTTGCTTATCATGTTCTGAAAATGCCCAGAGAAAAAGCTCTGGAGTTTTCACAGGCAATTCTGTCAGCCCATGACAACATTCACTATTGTAACGAATGCTGTAACCTTACGGATAAAGACCAGTGTTCTGTGTGTGCCAACCCTAAGCGTGACCATTCCGTTATCTGTGTTGTCGAAGACCCCAGAGATGTTATCGCTATCGAAAGGACACAGGAATATCATGGTGTCTACCATGTTCTGCATGGAGCAATGTCACCACTCAACGGCATAGGCCCTGAACAACTGACAATTAAAGAATTACTTGCCCGACTTCAGAATGATACTGTCACTGAAGTCATCATGGCAACCAATCCCACGATTGAGGGTGAAACCACTTCTATGTATATCAGCAAATTGCTGAAACCTTTAGGCATTAAAGTCACCCGTCTGGCTTACGGTATTCCTGTAGGCGGTGATTTGGAATATGCTGATGAAGTAACTCTTTTGCGGGCGTTGGAAGGCAGACGGGAAATGTAAATTTTTTCTATCTGAGTGTTTAAGAAACAATTCATGATGGACAAAATTTGCTTACGCAGATTTTGTCTTGTGTTTTTAGCCGATTAAAGGGCTTCGCCCTTTAAAATCCCACAAGGGGCTTTGCCCCTTGACCCCACAACTTTTTGAAAAAAGTTGACAAAAACTTTCAGTTGTCATCGCCATAAGTTGTTTTTCTATAATCCACTCGGGCAAAACTTTTCGTCAGATTTCGATTGACAGTATAAAAATAACTTTATAAAATATGGATAGAAATGGAGGGATATTTACTTTTATGGCAAATTCGGATACAAAAACTATCGCACAAAATAAAAAAGCATCTCATGATTACTTTATTATCGAAAGTTTTGAAACAGGTATCGAACTTAAAGGTACAGAAGTAAAATCTCTCCGTGCCGGTCGGGTCAATCTGAAAGACTCCTGGTGTTCTATCGTCAAAGGTGAAATTTTTATCAACGGTATGCACATAAGTCCTTACGAACAGGGTAACATATTCAATAAAGACCCTATGCGTGTGCGAAAATTACTCATGCACAAACGGGAAATTATGCGTCTGTTTGGTCTTGTCAAACAGGACGGCTATTCCCTTATTCCTATCTCCCTCTACTTTAAAGGTTCAAAAATAAAGTTACAGCTCGGTCTTTGCAAAGGTAAAAAACTTTACGATAAGCGTGCCGATATGGCAGAAAAAGAAGCTAAACGCAATATTGAACGCCATATTAAAGAACAATTCCGAAAATAACAAGACATATGCCCAAAATTTGCGACAGCAAATTTTCCCAAAAAGTTTTTGGTCAAACTTTTTTCAAAAAGTTTGGCGGGATTTTCAAGGGGGCAACCCTTGAAACAGGATTTTTAAGGGCGGTAGCCCTTAAACTACATGGGGGTGTAAAGGTTTCGACAGGGGTTGTGAGTATTGGTAAGCGGGTAGTGGTGCGGAACCACTTAAAAATTCGCATTTTTTTAAATAATAAACGACAAAAATCAAATGTTAATGGCTGCCTGAATGGCAGTCCGTCGCATAGAGAAGTACCACGGTCTTTATGTCGGCGTCAAGCAGTGGTGAACGTGAACAGAGTAGTGTCTTGAACTTTGT
>CACYDZ010000077.1 GCA_902773265.1 uncultured Ruminococcus sp. | reverse complement strand
GCCCTTTAAAATCCCACAAGGGGCTGCCGCCCCTTGACCCTGCCAACTTTTTGAAAAAAGTTGACAAAAACTTTTAATTGTCACCGCTTAAAGTAAGCGTATCTTAAGTTGACGACATTGCTTATCAGGGGCTTTGCCCCAAAATCGCTACGGGCGATTTTCACCCCACGAAAAAGGCTATGCCTTTAACTTTTGAAAAAAGTTCGACAAAAACTTTTCCGGCTCACTTCGTTCGGGATTGTTTACTAAGTGTCGGCGGTGAAAACGGAAAGTTTTTTGTCTGTTTTTTAAAAAAAGTGAACAATGCTTAAACTAAAGAAAGGAATGTTTATTTATGAACAAGAAACTCAGAAAAGCCGTTATTGCAGGCAACTGGAAAATGAATAAAACACCGTCAGAAGCAAAGGTACTTCTGGAGGAAATGATACCGTTGGTAAAAGATGCAGACTGTGAAGTTATTGCTTGTGTACCTTATGTTGACATCTGTACAGCAGTTGATACCGTAAAAGGAACAAACATCAAAATCGGTGCTGAAAACTGTCACTGGGAAGAAAAAGGAGCTTTCACGGGCGAAATTTCCACAGGTATGCTCAAAGAACTTGGCGTTGAATATGTTGTACTGGGTCACAGTGAAAGAAGACAGTATTTCGGTGAAACAGATGAGACCGTAAACAAGAGAACAAAAGCTGTTCTGAAAGCAGGCTTGAAACCTATCGTATGCGTTGGCGAACTCCTTTGGGAACGCAAGTGCAACATTACAGAAGAAGTTGTCGCAAGACAGATTAAACTGGATTTGTTTGATGTTTCGGCAGAAGAAGTCAAAAATGTCATCATTGCGTATGAACCCGTATGGGCAATCGGTACAGGCGTAACCGCTACCGATGACCAGGCAGAAGAAGTCTGTGCATTAATCAGAGAAACGCTGGCAAAAATCTACGGTCAGGAAATTGCTGACGGTATTACCATTCAGTACGGTGGTTCAATGAACGATGGAAATGCAGAAGCACTCCTTTCCAAAGAAAATGTAGACGGTGGTCTTATCGGTGGTGCATCACTGGTAGCCGGCAAATTTGCCGCTATTGTATCAGCAGCAAGCAAATAATTTCTTAACGGAGTGATTTTCAATATGACAAAATCAGAAGTCGCTAAAAAAATATACGAACTTTCTCATATCACAGGAGAATTTCTTTTAAGGTCAGGACAGATTTCCAACGAATATTTTGACAAGTATCTCTTTGAAGCCAATCCTGTTGTTTTAAAAGAAATTGCCAAAATTATGTCTGAACTTATCCCCGAAGGTACAGAAGTTCTGGCAGGTCTGGAAATGGGTGGTATTCCTGTTGTGACGGCTATTTCAGCCAATACAGGTATGCCTGCCGCATTCGTCAGAAAAAAGGCTAAAGAATACGGAACCTGTAAACTTGCCGAAGGTACAGATGTTACAGGTAAGCGTGTCCTGATAATCGAAGATGTTGTCACCACAGGCGGAGCTATCATCAAAGGTGCGGAAGAACTCAGAAAAAAGGGAGCTGTCATTGACAGTGTACTTTGTGTTATTCAGAGAGCTGACAAAGCTACTGATATCCTTGCCGAAGCAGGACTAAAACTAATTCCCGCATTCACAATGGACTACATCAAAGAACAGGTCGGGGAATAACGGTCTAGGAGGTTTACAGAATGAAAAAACCTACAGTCTTAATTATTATGGACGGTTATGGTATTGCTCCTGCCACAAGCGGTAATGCCATCACAACCGCTAAGAAACCCAATTTAGATAAATTCTTTTCCGAAAATCCCTATACAACGATTGGTGCATCAGGACTTGCGGTAGGTTTGCCTGACGGTCAGATGGGTAACAGTGAAGTTGGTCACACCAACATGGGTGCAGGAAGAATTGTCTATCAGGATTTGACGAGGATTACCAAAGCTATTCAGGACGGTGAATTTGACACCAACGAAGTTCTGTTAAGTGCTATCGAAAATGTAAAGAAAAACAATTCCGCTTTGCACATTATGGGACTTACCTCTGATGGTGGTGTACACAGTTTCAACGGTCATCTGTATGCTTTGCTCAGTCTTGCGAAAAAACAGAATGTCGAAAAAGTATTCTATCATGCTTTTATGGACGGTCGTGATGTTCCGCCTACAAGCGGTAAAGACTACATCGCCGAATGTCTTGACAAAATGAAAGAAATCGGTGTAGGAAAAATTGCTACCGTTGAGGGCAGATATTACGCTATGGACAGAGATACCAACTGGGACAGAGTAGAAAAAGCCTATTCAGCAATGGTTTATGGTGAGGGAAAACATTGTTGTTGTGCTGTCAAGTGCATGGAAGATTCCTATGCTGACGGTGTGACAGATGAGTTTGTCATTCCGACGGTCATTGACGGTGCAGAACCGATAAAAGCAAATGATTCCATAGTATTTATCAATTTCCGTCCTGACCGTGCCAGAGAAATCACCAGAACTTTTGTTGACCCCGATTTTAAAGGCTTTGAAAGACGGAACGGAATGTTCCCGTTATATTTTGTCTGCATGACAGAATATGACGCAACTATGCCGAATGTAGAGATTGCATTCAAATCACAGGAACTGAACAATACCTTTGGCGAATATCTTGCGTCACTCGGAAAGACACAGCTTAGAATTGCCGAAACAGAAAAATATGCCCATGTTACTTTCTTTTTCAACGGCGGTATAGAAGCACCGTATGAGGGTGAGGACAGAGTGCTTGTTGCTTCACCGAAAGTCGCTACTTACGATTTACAGCCCGAAATGAGTGCTTATGAAGTCTGCGACAAAGTTGTGGAAAGAATAAAAAGCGGTAAATATGATGCGGTTATTCTTAATTTTGCCAACTGCGATATGGTAGGTCATACAGGTGTATTTGATGCTGCGGTAAAAGCAGTCGAGGCAGTTGACGAATGTGTCGGCAGAGTAGTAGGTGCGGTCAATGAGATGGGCGGTATCACCCTCATCACCGCTGACCACGGCAATGCTGACAAGATGATTGATACAGACGGCAGTCCTTTTACTGCTCATACTACCAATGTTGTTCCGCTTTGCATTGTCGGTTACGACTGCAAACTCAAACAAGAGGGCGGAAAACTTTCTGATTTGGTTCCTACAATGTTACAGATGATGAACATTCCTCAGCCCAAAGAAATGACAGGTCAAAGTCTTATCGTCGGCAATTAGGCATTAATTCCTTAATATCAGTAAACATCAAATTTTAAAATTTCTTATTTAAAGCACCAGTTTCCAATTTTTTAAATTTATACTAAATGCTGTATAAATAACCAATTAGATATACATTATTATGTAGTATCGGAAATTAAAATTTGGAAACTGGTGTATGCAATTTGCAATACCAATGGAGGATTTTGAGTTATGCTGATTACAAATGGTAGTTCGATGTGGGGAACAATATATGGTAATATTTACAAGAAAATGTTGCAATTGAATATCGGAGATTGTCTTACTTTCGGTTCTTTTGTACCAATCATTGATTCTTCGGATACAGCTGTTCGTTTTCCGATGCTTTGGCATGTGATTGACAGGAAAGAACACAAGCTGAAACTGTTGTCATATTTCTTCTTTGAACATACAGGCTATTGGTCTTTGCAAGGCTATGAAAACACAGCTACTTGGGAAGATACGGAAATCCGATATAACCTCAATAATACATATTTTCATGATTGTTTCAACGAGAGCGAGCGAAATGCCATACTTACCACAGATGTGAAGACAAAAACGAATAATTCCGAATACATCATTACGAAAGATAAACTGTATGTACCTGCGTTAGAGGAGATTGAAAATATACCGGAGCATTTGAAGATAGGAAGAGGTTTGATTTCTGAACATTCTGATGACAACATACCTACTTTAGATTTAATGTACTGTTTCTATTGGTTGAGAGATTCCGGAGAAACTGAAGAGGAAAATCTTGTGGTTCAAGGTTATGCAGATTCAAAGATGGTTTTAGATAGTCTTCCGCATGATTCGGATGAAGTAGGTGTCAGAGCCGTTATGTGGATAGATGTGGAAAAAATAAGAGAAATGTAACTTTATATGTTGTTTGACAGTGATTTAGTCAATTACGAAAGTTTACTCCATAGTTCAACGAGGAGGAAGTTCAGTTGGATATTCATGATATTCGTATAAGAGATGTACTGATTTCAGTCAATGAAATTCTGGAAAAGAAACCCATAGCGACATTCAAAGATGTTATTGCCACATCGAAATGCAAGCGATATTCGGTCAAAGAGATAGGAGAAATTCTGGAATGGTTAAGGCGGAACGGTATGATAAAGGCAAGTTCAAGATTTGGTTGCAGTGAATTACTGGAATTTTCGGCTAAATCCGTTACAGAAGAGGGTAAAAAATATTTATGAATTTTGTTGAATTTTGCACTTGACAAAATACAGTAAAATCCTTATAATACCTCAAGACAAATTGAATAACTGTTTATCAAGAGTGACGGAGGGAACAGACCCTGAGAAGTCCGACAACCTGCTTGAGAGGAATGGATTGCATTTAATCTATCCATATTGAAATGTAAATTGAAAGAGTAAGGTGCCAAATTCTGCGGTATAACCGAAAGATGAGCTTAACAGAAATAACCTTTCGGATATCGGAAAGGTTATTTTTTTGTGTAAAAATCACAGCAAGAGGTTTGGAAAGGAAAGGGAAGAATGATGAAGCATTTTTTTACATCAGAATCGGTAACAGAAGGACACCCCGATAAGATTTGCGATGGTATATCAGATGCAATACTTGATGCCATACTGGAACAGGACAAAAATGCCCATGTTGCTTGTGAAACAACGGTAACAACAGGTATGATATATATTATGGGAGAAATTTCCACAACAGCAAATTTTGATGCTGCGGCAATAGCAAGAGAAGTTGTCAATGAAATTGGTTATAATAAAGGTGAATATGGATTTGACGGAAACAGTTGTGCAGTGATGATTTCGTTGGATAAGCAATCGCCTGATATAGCGATGGGTGTCAATGCCAGTTACGAACTCAGAGGAGGCAAAAACGATATTTACAATCAGATTGGTGCAGGCGACCAGGGAATGATGTTTGGTTATGCCTGTAACGAAACTCCCGAACTTATGCCCGCAACGATTTCGTATGCCCATAAACTTGCCAGACAGCTTACAGCGGTCAGAAAAGACGGCACATTGCCTTATCTCAGACCTGACGGAAAGACACAGGTAACGATTGAATATCATGATAACAAAGTTGCCAGAGTAGATACGGTAGTTGTATCCACACAGCATGATGAAAATATCACACTGGAACAAATCAGAAAAGACATTAAAAAATATGTTATCCATCCTGTTATTCCCGCAGAACTGCTGGACGAAAACACGAAAATCTTCATTAATCCTACGGGACGCTTTGTTATCGGAGGACCTGTAGGGGACAGCGGACTTACAGGAAGAAAAATCATTGTAGACACCTACGGTGGATATTCCCGACACGGTGGCGGTGCGTTCAGCGGAAAAGACCCTACAAAAGTTGACAGAAGTGCGGCATATGCAGCTAGATATGTTGCCAAGAACATTGTGGGAGCAGGTATTGCCGAACAGTGTGAGGTACAGCTTGCATATGCGATTGGTGTAGCAAAGCCGGTATCCGTATTTGTTGACGCTTTCGGAACATCAGACTACACCAATGAAGAACTTGCCGATGCTGTCAATAAAGTATTTGACCTCAGACCGTCCGCTATTATCGACACACTTAATTTGCGTAACACCAGATACAGACCTGTTTCGGCTTATGGTCATATGGGCAGGGAAGACCTTGATGTTGCGTGGGAGAAACTGGACAAGACTGAAGCTATCAAATCCGTATTGCAAAGATAAATACAGACAGCGGTGCCGTAGAGGGAAATTATCCTTTTACGGCAAATTTCCGTATTTAAGGGCGTTGCTGTTGAAGTCCACGAACTTTTTCAAGAATTTTGGGTTCACAGCGTTCGGAAAATTCCGCTAAGTGTCAGCGGTGACGATGAAAAGTTTTTTGTCCACTTTTTTTCAAAAAAGTGGCGGTTTCCAAAGGCAGAGCCTTTGGGCAGGATTGTCAAGGGCGGCAGCCCTTAACAGGTGAAATAAAAAAATTTTAAAAATTTAAAAAAAAGGTTTGACAAATCCCTTGTCTTAGGGTATAATAGCATAGCGGTTTACGAGATGTAACTCAGTTTGGTAGAGTGCTACGTTAGGGACGTAGATGCCGCAGGTTCAAGTCCTGTC
>CACYDZ010000076.1 GCA_902773265.1 uncultured Ruminococcus sp. | reverse complement strand
TTATTTTTACAGTATATGTCCGTATTTCCTCTTTAAGACCACAAACTGCTGATTGCCTCTGCAATTATTTCAAAAATGTTTTCTCCCTCTTTTTCGACAATTTCAGCCTTGTCCCCCTCTTCAAGACTGATGTATTCTTTCTGATACGAATCCGCTCTGCTCATGCCCAACTGTGACTGTGCATTCTTTTCTACAATATCGGACGAATATTTTGCCTCTACTTTCATTTTGGACTGTATGTAAAGACTTTGTTTTTCTTCCAATGCTTTGCTTTCGTTGGATATGTTCTGATTAAGCTCTGTCAGTTGTACTTGTCCTATGATAATCTGCACTATCATGAAAACAGCAACCGCTCCCATTACTGACCAGCGGATAATCATACCCTTTAATACTTGTTTCTGTTGTTCCTGCTGAATTTCTTTCTGCTGATTTTTCTTATGTTGCCGTTTGCCGTCCGTTTCTTCTTCCGAAACGGCTTCACTTTCAAACAGCGAAATGTCGTATGCTTCTTCATGATACAACAATGCCATAGTGCCACCTCTGCTCATTGTGGATTTTTTCTCAACAATGTCCTCTTAAATGTACTCTCTTCCCGAAATTTCTCCTCTGTTACCGCCAATACCTTTTAACCTTTGTCTACACTTAACTTATTCTATGCCTATTGTTTGTATTGTACTATATACCAACCCATTTGTCAAAGTTTTTTCCCTTAGTTATTATATTTTTTTTATCGCTCTTAATCTGGCACTTCGTGAACGGGGATTTTTCTCCAGTTCTTCGGCTGACGCTTGTACCGCTTTTCTGACAACAAGTTCTCCTTTGGGTGTTTTTCCGCATACACACACCGGAAAATCTTTTGGACAAATACAACCCTCACATTGCTTTGCCATGTACTTTTTCACAATTCTGTCCTCCAAAGAATGAAAGGTGATAACCGCCATCACACCTCCCTTATCCAACAAGGAAAATCCTGCCGAAAGCCCTTCGGAAAGTCTGTCCAGTTCTCCGTTTACCGCTATCCGTAATGCCTGAAAGGTCTGTCTTGCGGGGTGTCCCTCACGCTTTTTATAAGATGGTACGGCACTCTTGATAATCTCTGCTAACTGTACGGTAGTTTTTATCGGCTGTTTTTCTCTCTCTCGGATAATTGCTCTTGTAATTGGTTTTGCAAATTTTTCTTCCCCATACCGACTGATGATTTTTACCAGTTCCTCGTATGGCAGATTGTTGACAAGGTCTTCTGCACTGGTTCCTGTCTGGCTCATACGCATATCCAGTGGTGCATCGCTGTGAAAAGAAAAACCTCTTTCGGGTGTATCAAGCTGTCTTGACGATACACCGATATCCATTAAAATACCGTTGACTTTCTCTATACCCTGCTGATTGACAAGAATTTTCATATCCGCAAAATTTCCCTGACATATGGTAACATTCTCATTACCTTTAAATCTTTCGTTTACTGTCATAATAGCATCAGGGTCTTGGTCAATTAAAATCAGTCTGCCTTTCTCCGACAAATGCTTTAATATTTCGGCGGAATGTCCCCCTCCGCCTGCTGTTGCATCTACATAAATTCCGTCAGGAATAATCTGTAATGCGTCAATGGTTTCTTCTTTTAACACGGGGATATGGGAAAATTCCAATATCTTCAGCTCCTTTTTTCGGAACATTTTACAACTGCACCCTGTCCCTCATTATATGCTTTCTTTATGAAAATTGCAAGCAAAATAAAAAGTTTTTTCTGAAAAATTATCAAATTAAAGGGCTGCCGCCCTTTAAAATCCTGCCCAAAGGCTCCGCCTTTGGAATCCGCAAACTTTTTGAAAAAAGTTTGACAAAAACTTTTCCGGCTCACTTCGTTCGGTATGTTTATCTAAGTGTTGGCGATGACAATTAAAAGTTTTGTCCACTTTTTCAAAAGTGGGCAGGGTCAAGGGGCGGCAGCCCCTTGTGGAATTTTAAAGGGCAAAGCCCTTTAATCGGCTAAAAAATCCAATCAAAATTTGCGTAAGCAAATTTTGTCATCATTCATCAAAATAAGATTCCTCACTTCGTTCGGAATGACACTCTTAAATCGAAAAAACTCGCCGACAAAAAAACAACTGCACAGTATTTTTCTGATGTTACCGTACAGCTGTTTTTTGTTGGTATGTATTTTTCCGCTATTGCATTTTTACTGCTATGATAAATCCGTCACTATTGTTACCGTATATCTGATATTCACTGTCTTTCGGCACCTGTACCATAGTATGGTCACCTAACTGTGACGCTACATAGTAAACCATCCATGTTGTTGCCGTATAATCTGTCGTGTACAGAGGATTGTTAATAGTATGCGTCTTTAACAACTCTACATATTCTTCCAGACAAAGATTATTCTGTATGATGTATTCTGAGTGGGGTAATCCTACATAGCGGTAATGCCATGTTTCATAACCTATACCTGTTTTTTCCACTTTGTCTTTGGGATAACGCAGAATAAATCCGTACTTTCCGCAGTTGCTTTTCAGCCAGTCAAACTCTTTCCCTTCATCAAGTACCGAAAAACTTTCATCGTCCATAATTGCAAGGTCAAAAGAATATCCTGTCTGATGTTCACTGCAACCCGGCAACAAAACAAATTCTTCGCCTTGATATTCTTCACCCTTGTTCTCTTTATCCTCTTTGTAAAGTTCTTCCTGTAACTGTTTGCTTCGGTAAGCACTGTTTATCATGACATTGCTGTTTTCTGTAACATCACAAAGAGCTGAAAGCATATTCTCCGCTTTACTGTAAACGGTTTCATTGAGCCTGACATCTAAATCGGCTACTTTGAATTTTCCCTTTTTGTGTTTTTCGTAAATCTCTATCAGATTATCTCCGTCAAACTGACAGGGGTGGTCGTTATTGACCAGTACCAGAAATCCGCTGTTCAGACGGTCGTTCTTCATCTCTACATCGACAAAATCACTGTGAATATCCAGATTGGTTACATTCGGCAAGGCGTTGATAAGCACTTTTTCACTTGCCACGACAGACCCTATACTGGCAGAGAAAATAAGAATAAAGGCCGTTGCACTGATGTAAATGAAAAACATTAACGCAACCAGTATCGGATATTTTTGTTTGACTTTTTCCGTTACCGACAACACTTTATCCTCCTTT
>CACYDZ010000075.1 GCA_902773265.1 uncultured Ruminococcus sp. | reverse complement strand
AGCTGGAAGTCTGCTGAATAAATCGAGCGAAGCGAGCCTTGAAAGTTTTTTTGCTTACTTTTTTTTCAAAAAAAGTAAGTTTGAAAAGGCTTGACCGAAACTTTCAGTTGTCACAGCCGGGTGTTGCTGTCAGGAATTACGGGGAATTTTAATATCACTTTGAACAAATCGCCGTCTATGAGCAAAGTAAATTTACCGTTTTGCAGTTCGGTAAGACTTTTCGCTATGGAAAGTCCTAAACCGTTACCCTCCGTACTTCTGGAAGTATCTCCCCGAACAAAGCGTTCCATAAGTTCATCAGCGGACATATTCAGCTGTAAATGTGATGTGTTCTTGAAGATGAATACCGCCTGATTTTCCACCTTTTCCAGTATAATATATACCCGTGTATGTTTCTGTGAATATTTACAGATGTTATTCATCAGATTATCAAATACACGCCAAAGTCTGTGACCGTCTGCCATAATCATGACGGGATAATCAGGTGATGAAGTAACAAGTTCCAGCCCTTGTTGTTCCAGTTTTTCGCTGTATTCTCCTACGGTCTGCACCATGAAAATATTTGCCTCACATGGAGCAGGATTGATTTCCAGATTACCTGTTGATGCTTTTGAGGCTTCTACCAAATCTTCAATCAGTCGTTTAAGTTTTGCACTCTGTCGGGAAAGAACTTCGGCATATTCGGTAATCTGTGGATTGTCTGTCTGTTCACGGCAAATCAGGTCAGAATAATTGATGATGGAAGTCAGGGGAGTTTTGATATCGTGAGAAACATTGGTAATCAGTTCTGTTTTCATTCTTTCGCTTTTCATACGCTGTTCCACTGCCAGTGCCATACCGTAGGAAATATTGTTGAGTGTATGAGCATAGGCTTTGAAATCTCCTATCAGATTATCATCAGAAATCTGCTTTGTAAAATTACCGCCTGCCATTTCCTGTGTATGTCGCTGAAATTTCCGCAGACACAAGGCAATATACAACACAAACGGTATCAGAATTACCTTTTCCAGAAACAGGAAGAACCCGAACATCGGATAATATCCGCCCATAGCGTCACAGAAAAGCATACAGAAAAATTCATAAAACATAATCCCAACGATAATCAAAACGGTTTTCCGGATAAGCGGAAGTTTTCTGAAAAATGTCACCGTCCAGTGCCATGATGCCGTGAATACTCTGACAAATAAACGCAGTATTCTGTAAATCAGGGTATTTTTCCACCATTTGCCGAGTTTCCACCGTAACGCAAAACTCATACAGAATCCGATTACCATTACTGAACAGATAATAACAAAAAGTAAAATCATACCAATCCATAATACAGCGTCATTGGTATTTTGAATACGAATATTGTCATCAATAATCAACATAAAAGTCAAAGTCAGTAAAAAGACACCGCCTGCCAGCAAATCCAACGGTATTTTTGTTCCCCAAGAGGGGGTAATTTTTGTACTGCCTGCTCTATGACCCGATGAACGCATTAAAAATATGAATAACATCAATGAAAAAATCAAACCTATCATGCCCACAACAGGCATAGTATACTTTGCTGAATATAAAAAAACAAGGAAATCTTTCCAGAAAGCATAACGGTTATTTTCGACAAGTACTTCCATCTCTACATCGACAAAAATATCCTGATTTTTGTCTTCTTCAAAGATTTCTCTTGTTTCTTCATCATAGACTGTCAGCGGTATATTTTCTGTCGGCTGTTCTGTTGTCCGTTCTGTATTCAATTCAGTTGTTGGTTCTGTTGTCCGTTCTGTATTCAATTCAGTTGTTGGTTCTGTTACCCGTTCTGTTGATGATTGTTTTGCCGTTGGCTGTTCTGCCAACTGTGTTTCTTTATCATAAATTGTCAGAACCATACCTGAATACTGATAAGTAAAATATTGTTTGTCTTTCTGATACGGCTGATTACTGCGGTAATTTGTATAAACGGTTGCTGTATTACTTTCTTTGCAAGTAAAAGAATAAATATTTTCACTTTCGCAATAGTTGGAAATCGCACCCTGTTCGTTTTGAGAAATATAATCTAAAAACAGATAGGCATCATCATAAGCGATACTGTTAAAGAAATTTTTTTCTACATCACTTTCACTTCGGGTATACATAGTTAAACTTGAGGCGACAACTGTCCCTACACCACCAATAAGAAACGCTGTGCCGAAAAATATGACACAAAGAATAAATGCTGTCACTTTGGCATATGTGCGGTGAGTAAGCGGTATTTTGGTTTCGGTTTTGCGTTTAGTTTCCGTCATGATAATTTTCCCCTTTCCATTTTGTAGCCCCTGCCGAAAATCAGTTTAAGATAGCGAGGTTCGGCAGGATTGATTTCGATTTTTTCTCTGAGGTGTCGGATATGTACGGCAACGGTATTTTCACTGCCCAGAGGAATTTCTTTCCATACCTGTTCATAGATTTCTTTGGGTGAAAATACTCTGTCGGGATTGGCAATGAGTAATTTCAGGATACCGTATTCTTTTGGTGTCAGCGAAACTTCTACGCCATCGACAGTAACTTCTTTGGTTTTGTCGTTGAGTTCTATACCGCCGACAGTAAATTTATCTTTGGTAATTTCACCGCCTCCCAGACGCATATATCTTCTCAGCTGAGAGTTGACCCTTGCCACTACTTCCATAGGATTGAACGGTTTGGTAATATAGTCGTCTGCTCCGAGATTCAGTCCCAGAATTTTATCGGTATCTTCACTTTTTGCCGTAAGCATGATAACAGGAATATTACTGAATTTCCGCAGCTGTACCATTGCTGAAATACCGTCTGTTTCGGGCATCATGATATCCATAAGTACCAGATGTATCTCCTGTTGTGAGATAATCTCCAACGCCTGTTTTCCGTTACACGCCTCAAAGAAAGTGTAGTTCGGATTGGATAAATAAATTTTCAACGCATTGATAATATCTCTTTCGTCATCACAGATAAGAATGTTGTACATTCCTTTTCCCCCCTCTATGCTTACATTATAAACGATTATGTTTTAAGAATAAAGTACTGTTGAGATTAAGATTTGATTAAGATTTATTCGGAATGCTGTTTCTGAACTTCTGATTTGAGGACTTTTCTGTCGGGGAGTTCTTCCCCGAACCCCTGATTTAAGGGCTACCGCCCTTAAAAATCCTGCCCACTTTTTTGAAAAAAGTGGACAAAAAACTTTTAAGTTTCACCGCCAAAACTTAATGAAAATCCCGAACGAAGTGAGCCATGAAAGTTTTTGTCGAACTTTTTTCAAAAAGTTCGTGGGGTCAAGGGGTGAAACCCCTTGTGGGATTTT
>CACYDZ010000074.1 GCA_902773265.1 uncultured Ruminococcus sp. | reverse complement strand
GAAGTGAGCCAAAAAAATTTTTGTCAAACTTTTTTCAAAAAGTTTGTGGGGTCAAGGGGCGAAGCCCCTTGTAGGATTTTTAAGGGCGAAGCCCTTAATATGAAAGGAATGTGACTGTAAATGAACGCTGAAAAGATGTTAAAAAAACAGGCAAAAACAATTTTAGCCAGAGATAACTGGGCAAAATCCATTACAGGATTTCTGATGATACTGTTAGTTTTAGGAATAGGTTTTATTGTCATCAGTATTGCCACACTGTTTATCGGCAGTCTTTTTACTGATGACGGAAGTATTAATTTTGGGAATATCAGTGTTGTCCATATTATTCTTTGTGTGCTGATTTGTGTGGGAGCATTAGCAGTACTGATACTGATGTCGCCGTTATATACAGGATATATTCGCTTTATTGACGGCTGTCGTAACAGTGACAGTGGAAATATCAACGATATTCTCTATTATTTCAGCAAAGAGAGATATTTTGAGTCTGTCCAGTTCAATGTCTATCTGTTTATCAAGAAAGCAATATATCTGTTGGTGTTTTCCCTGCCGGTGGTAGGATTGCTGTTACTTTCCGATAATTCTCCCTATCAGACAGCTTTACAGATAGGTGCAGTATGGACAGGCGGAGTATGTTTGTTTGGTTATTTTTTCGTTTCGCGTTTTTATATTCTGTCCGAATATTTGTATGTGAAAGACTTTTGTTATGAAAAGGAATCTGATATTGCCAAAGCCTCAAAATATATCGTCAAGAGAAATTTAGGAAAAGTTATGGGAATATATATAGCCTATATTGGTTGGTTGATATTGTGTCTTCTGGTGATACCGATTGTATTTGTTTATCCTTATTTCAAACATACTGCTGTATTGAGTTACTTTTATCTTTATGATATTGAAAACAGTAATCCTCAATCGCCACTGTATCAATCAGACAAACCATCGGAAAATCATATCCCTGTTTTTTCCGAAATTCAATCTAAGAGCCATTTACCTGAAACACCGTCTAAAGAAACCCAGACACCCGAAATACAGACCACCGAAAACATATTATCTGAAACTCAAACCAAAGAAATCGAAACACCTGAAGCACAGTCAAAGTGATGGCAATAAATGAATTACCATATTGTCTAAACGAAAACGCAGTTTTTATATCACAATGAAAGTAAAATATAAATGCTTTTGTCTGATTTTTTTAAGAAGTTCATGAGATGATAAAGAGGTTGACCTTTATCGCAAAGGAGGTACTTTTAATGAACTCATCAAAATTCAATTCCACATCTTTGATATTTACCCTGTTTGAGGGATTGTTCGGACTGATGTTATTGTTCAATCCGAGAACTTTCACAACAATGATTATCCGCTTTTTTGGAATCTTATTTCTGGTCATCGGAATAGTGTATCTTATTGGTTATCTAAGAAACAGAATGAGTTACAGTGCGGTTACACCCATAGCCATGACCATTTTATTGATATTAGGATTAGTATTGACTTTTGGAACAAATTTTGTTTTCGGTTTATTTGCATTTGTGACATTGTTGTATGGTATTATCATGCTGATATATGGCATATTCAAATTGCAGAATTATTTTCAATGTAAAAAAGTCAATGCAAGAATTTCGCTTTTAGCGTTGTTCAGTGCGATAGCGTCAATCGTGGTGGGGGTACTTGTCATTGTTAATCCGTTCGGAACAGATATGGCAGTACTGAAATTTATCGGAATAGCTTTGATTGTTGAAGCGGTAATAGATATTGTCGATATGGTTGTTGCAAAATAGTAAACGGAGTTAAAAATTTATGTTTTTATTAAAATGGAAATCGTTATCATGGCATAGAATTATTTTTTCTTTTATATTCAGTGTGATAAACCTATTTGTCTTTTATCTGCAGCATGAAGATATACATTATCTGGTATTTGTAGCAAATTTACCTGTTTTAACGGTAATAGTATATTTTATTACAGGTAAATTACTGGTATATTGCAGTAAAGAAAATCATATTTACAGTGATGTTGCAGAAG
>CACYDZ010000073.1 GCA_902773265.1 uncultured Ruminococcus sp. | reverse complement strand
GTTAAAGGGCGTTGCCCTTTAAAATCCCACAAGGGGCTGCCGCCCCTTGACCCTGCCCACTTTTTGAAAAAAGTGGACAAAAACTTTTAATTGTCACCGCTGAAAGTTCGCCGAATAAATCGAGCGAAGCGAACCGAAAAAGTTTTTTTGCCTGCTTTTTTTCAAATTCATCATAGGGATTTATCATTCACAGTCAATTAATTTGTGGGTATCGCAGTATTCACAGACGAGATAATCACCTTTCTTACGAAATTCCTTAGGCATATAGCTTTCGTAACGGGTGATACATTTTGGATTTGGACAACCTCTTTCGTCAATGACAGTTTTCCCTTTGGCATAGGAATATTTAGCTCCTTCCAAAGTCAGCAGTATCAAAGCCATACGGGCATACATTCCATAGACAGTCTGTTGAAAATAGACACATCTGGGGTCATCATCGACATCGACAGTAATTTCATCAACTCTGGGTAAAGGGTGTAAGACTTTCAGAGATTTTTTTCCTAAAGCAAGTTTCTGGCTGTCCAGGACATAAATACCTTTCTGAGCCTGATATTCCTCCTCACTGCCGAAGCGTTCCCGCTGAATACGGGTCATATACAGTACATCCAAATCCGACATTACTTCCTGTAAGGTAGGCACTTCACAATATTCACACCCTTGTTCGTCCATAATATCTTTAATATATTGCGGAATACCCAGTTCTTTGGTAGAAATCAATATGAAGCGGTTACCCTCAAAATGGGACATGGTTTTAATGAGAGAATGAACCGTTCTGCCATTTTTCAAATCTCCACAAAGACCTATGGTAAGATGGTTTAGTCTGCCTTTTTCAATCTGGAGAGTAACGACATCAGTAAGGGTCTGTGTGGGGTGCAAATGACCGCCGTCACCGGCATTAATGACAGGCACATCACTGTACAGTGATGCTCCTTTGGCACTGCCCTCAAGAGGGTGACGCATAGCGATAATATCCGTATAACCGCTGACTACTTTGACAGTATCTTTCAGGTTTTCGCCTTTGGCAACAGAAGAGTTCATCGGATTGTCGAACCCTACCACCGTACCGCCTAAGCGTAACATGGCACTTTGAAAACTCATTTGTGTTCTTGTACTGGGTTCATAGAAAAGAGTACCCATAATTTTCCCTTTGCAAGCCTCAGCATAGTCTTGTGGATTTTTCATAATTTTTTCTGCCAGTCGGATAATTTCCTGCAAGTCAGAAAAAGACAGCAATTCCAAGTCTATAATGTGATTCAACATTCTTGCCACACCCTTTCTTTGTACGCTATCATTTTATCATAAATAAAAAAAATAACAATAGCAAATTCTATTTTTCCCGAACATTCTTACAGGGATATTCAAAAATCCATTTAAATATGTTATACTGTCAGAGAGGGGAGAGAAAAGGACGATGTATTTTTATTCTGCCAATGAATTTTATAAACAAAAATTCGGAGGAAAAGTCTATAAAATTGCTCTGAATGGTGGCATGACCTGTCCCAACCGTGACGGCACACTGTCATATGATGGTTGTATTTTTTGCAGTCAGAATGGTTCAGGAGATTTCACACCACAGAATACATTTTCCATAGATGAACAAATCAACCTTGCCATAGCAAAAGTCCGCAGTAAAATCAAAGAAAATCAGTTTATTGCCTATTTTCAGTCATTTACCAACACTTATGCACCTGTAAAATATCTGGAAACGATTTTCATGACAGCCATACATAACCCAAAAATTGTCGGGCTTGCTATCGGCACACGACCGGACTGTTTGGAAGAAGATGTTCTTACCTTGCTGGATAAACTGAACCAAATCAAACCTGTATTTGTCGAACTGGGATTACAGACCGTTCATGAAAGCACAGCGGAATATATCAACCGTTGTTATCCGCTGAATGTCTATGATGAAGCTGTCAACAATCTGAAAAAAATTCATATTAATGTTATCGTGCATATGATTATCGGATTACCCTATGAAACAAAAGAGATGATGTATGAAACGGTGAAGTACATTTGTCAAAGCGGTGCAGACGGTATCAAGTTACAGCTTCTGCACATTCTTGAAAATACCAGACTGGCAGATGAATACCGGCAAGGTAAATTTGGTGTACTGTCCTTACAGGAATACACAGAAATTGTGTGTCACTGTATAGAAATTATCCCAAAAGACATGGTTATCCACCGAATAACAGGTGACGGAGATAAGAAAATCCTGATTGCCCCCTTATGGAGTGGCGATAAAAAGAAAGTTCTGAATACCATCAATACGGTTTTAAGAGAAAGAGATATCGTTCAGGGAAGTCAATCGAAAAATTGTAGAAATTGTACATAATAAAAGGTTGATATTTAGCGATAAAAAAAGTATAATTTGGTATAGAAAAAATTTCAGTAAGAAAGGCAGACTTTTATTTATGGATAAAAGAGTAGAACATTTTTTACACAGTCTTAAAGGAAAAAGAATAGCCCTTTTAGGAATAGGAACCAGTCATTTACCGCTTATTGCATTATTTTCCAAATACGGTGCAGTGGTTACGGCTTGTGACAGACGCACAAGAGAACAATTAGGCGAAAATGCGGAAAAAGCCGAAAATAACGGAGCAATCCTTAAATTAGGCGATGATTATTTATCAGATACCAATTACGATATTGTTTTCCGTACACCGGGTATGCGTTACTATATGCCTGAGCTTGTCAGAATGAGAGAACTTGGTATTATTGTAACATCTGAAATGGAACTTTTCTTTGACCTTTGTCCGTGTAAAATTTACGGTATAACAGGCAGTGACGGGAAAACCACTACCACAACCATTATTTCCGAAATGCTGAAAAGACACGGTAAGACCGTACATATTGGCGGTAATATCGGCACACCGCTTTTACCGATAATAGAAACCATAGATTATGATGATGTAGCAGTTGTAGAACTGTCCAGTTTTCAGTTGATTTCCATGAGAAAATCGCCTGATGTGGCGGTGGTGACGAACCTTGCCCCGAACCATCTTGATATTCACAAGGATATGAACGAGTATATTGACGCTAAAAGAAATCTGATTTTACATCAGAGTGCTTTTTCCAGAGCCGTACTCAATCAGGATAACGAAATTACCAAATCCTTTGCTGACCAATGCAGAGGAAAAGTTCTCAGATTTTCCCGAAAAGAAAAAATTACGAATGGTACTTATCTTGATGAAAACGACAATATTATCTTTGCCGAAAACGGAAAAGAGACCGTTGTCATGAATAAAAACGATATCAAAA
This sequence comes from uncultured Ruminococcus sp., assembly GCA_902773265.1. GTDB lineage: Bacteria > Bacillota > Clostridia > Oscillospirales > Acutalibacteraceae > CAG-964. The sequence continues at coordinate 822 of CACYDZ010000073.1, read as the reverse complement.
TTCCCGGTATGCACAATGTGGAAAACTACATGACAGCAATTTCAGCCGTATGGGGAGATGTTGATATTGAAGATATCCTCTATGTAGCCCGAAATTTCAGCGGAGTAGAACACCGTGCGGAATTTGTCAGAGAACTTGACGGCGTAAAATACTATAACGATTCCATTGCTTCCAGTCCGACAAGAACCGCAAGAGGTACGCTTTCCCTTTATGATTTCAAAATCATTCTTATTGCAGGCGGTTATGATAAAAAAATTCCTTATGACGATTTAGGCGGTATCATTGCGGATAAAGTCAAAATATTGATTTTATTGGGAGCAACCGCCCCGAAAATCAAAAAAGCCGTACTCAACGCCAAAAATTATACCGAAAACAACCCTGTTATTATTGAAGTTGAAACGATGGAACAGGCAGTCCATAAAGCCAGAGAGCTTGCCCGAAAGGGAGATATTGTTTCCATGTCGCCCGCAAGTGCCAGTTTCGACCTTTATAAGAACTTTGCCGAAAGAGGCAGACATTTCAAATCCATTGTAAATTCCCTTAATTAACTGTCTGGCTGTGACGATTAAAAGTTTTTGTCCACTTTTTTCAAACTTACTTTTTTTGAAAAAAAAGTAAGCAAAAAAACTTTTTCGGCTCGCTTCGCTCGGATTGTTTACCAAATGTTGGGCGGTGACAATTAAAAGTTTTGTCCACTTTTTCAAAAGTGGTGGGGTCGAGGGGCAAAGCCCCTCGTAGGATTTTAAAGGGCGAAGCCCTTTAATCGGCTAAAAAATCAAAACAAAATTTGCGTAAGCAAATTTTGACAATTACAATAATTTT
>CACYDZ010000072.1 GCA_902773265.1 uncultured Ruminococcus sp. | reverse complement strand
CCTATGACAACTATTGCGGGATTTATTGATGGTATTCTGGACGGCACTATCCCTCAGGATAAACAAAAACAATATCTGCGTATCGTGTCCAATGAAGTCAAACGGCTTTCCCGACTGGTAGCTTCCATGCTTTCCCTTTCCCGCATTGATAACGGCGAACTTCATCTGAATAAACAACCGTTCAATATTTCTGATGTGGTCATCTCTACCTTACTCACTTTTGAACAGAAAATTGAACAACACCATATTGATGTAAAAGGTCTGGAAAGTTGTATGACACCTGTTACTGTCAATGGTGACCCTGACCTGATTTATCAGGTAGTATATAATCTCTTTGAAAATGCCGTGAAATTTACGGATAAAGGAGGATATATTCAGGTCAACCTGACAGAATATGCCGACAGAACAGAACTCGAAATTAAAAACAGCGGTCATGGTATTGAACCTGATGAACTGGTACATATCTTTGAACGCTTTTATAAAACTGATAAGTCGAGAAGTCAGGATAAAAATGGTATGGGTCTGGGATTGTATATTGTCAAGACAATTATGCACCTGCATGGTGGCGATATTACCGCACAAAGTGTGGTTGATGAATATTGTAGTTTTACTCTCTGGCTTCCCAAAGATAAACCACTTAATTCTAAACATATTTTCAATAAAGCTAAAAATAATACAGTTCCCGTCATAAGTTCTGACGGCAAGATTATTTCTGTTGTCGAAACGATTGATGAAACAGTCGAAGATTAAAGAAGAAAAATTTCATATCACTCTAAAAAAGCAAAGTGATGAGAAATCTTCGAAATGATTATCCAACAGTCAGCTTACACAATGAAAAGTTTTTTGTCCACTTTTTTTCAAAAAAGTGGGCGGGGTTAAGGGGTGGCAAACCCCTCAGCAGGATTTTAAAGGGTGGCAGCCCTTTAACTCCCAAAAATACAAAACAAAATTTGCAAAGCAAATTTTGTCATACTAAAGGTAAGGAGAATGAGTTTGTATGAATTTTACAGACGAAAATAATCAGTACCCACACGATGATACACCCACAAAAGAAGTATCTGTATCAGAAGAACAACTCACAAAATTACCTCAACAGAACAATATCAATGAACCTGTTCCGCAACAGCCAATGCCACAAAACTATCCGCCGAATATTCCACAACAGCCAATGCCACAAAATTATCTGCCGAATGTACCGCCGATGGGACAAAACTATCCGCCGAATATTCCACAACAGCCAATACCACAAAATTATCCGCCGAATGTACCGCCGATGGGACAAAACTATCCGTCGAATATTCCACAACAGCCAATACCACAAAATTATCCACCGAATTTTGCCAATAATCCTTATGCACAACAAAATACCTTTACTACATCTCAAAATGTTCCGCCACAAAATCAACCACAGTTTGACCCGAATATGACTTATTATCCATACTATAACGGTACACCTGTTCCTTATGGAGCAACCACTCACTATATCAATGGCAGATGGTATTATGCTTTCAAAGGAGCTGACCCTAAACGGAAAATGGCTTTATCCGTTAAAGTCTTACTTACCATAATTATCGCTATGGCAATAGCTTTAACAGTGGCATTGTTCTGGTGGAATTCTTCCACGAGTACCAAAAATGAAAAAGGGTTCAGCTGGGAGGACTTTTACAAAAATTATCAGCTTCCCGATAACAGCCATGACAAGGATAAAAATTCTGATGTTATCGGAAAATATGCAGACCCTGACGGTCCCGAAATTTCTCTGGAAACATTAGATACCTCTGTGGGTTCTACCGAAAAAGCCTATGAAAAATTATCCGTCAGTGTTGTTTCGGTGTCGGTTTATCAAAAAAATGAAACGCCTCAAAAGAATCTCCCTGTTTCGGAAGGAACAGGGATTATTATCAGTAAAGACGGTTATATTGTTACCAACAGCCATGTTATCAATGATAATCTGCAAAGTAATGTCTATATTACCACAAAAAACAATGATGTTTTTTCAGTGGTCGTGGTGGGAAATGACACAAGAACGGATATTGCCGTTCTGAAATGTGAAGCAAATGATGATTTCTTACCCGCTGTATTTACCAGTTCGGATAATCTTAAAGTTGGTCAGGATGTTGTAGCGATAGGCAGTCCCGGTGGGAGTGTTTATTCCAATTCTATTACCAAAGGTATTGTTTCGGCTCTTGACCGTACACTGTCGGGAAATGCCAATGCCTACATCCAGACAGATACCGCTATCAATCCCGGAAATTCGGGTGGTCCTCTGGCAACGCTTAATGGTCAGGTAGTGGGTATCAATACCATAAAAATTGTTGATACACAATATGAAGGTATGGGGTTCGCTATTCCCAGCGTTACTGTGAAAAGTATCGCTGACAGTCTGATTAAGTACGGTATGGTAAAAGACCGTCCGCAGTTGGGGATTATCGGCAAAGAAATTTCAGAAATACAAGCAAAATCTAAAAATACCGTATCAGGTATCGAAATTATGCAGATTGATGATGATAGCCCCCTCAAAAATACAAAAATCAAAGTCGGTGATGTGATTACCAAAGTTAATGGTACGGAAGTTCATTCTTTCTATGAACTTTTTGCGGCACTGGATAACTATTCGATAGGAGATAGCATATCTCTTAGTCTCTGCCGTACAGATAAAAATAACCGTGATGAAAAAGAATATTTTACAGTTACCGTTACACTCATCGGCGATTGATACGACAGCACACTACTTAACAATCTGGTTGCCAAAGTCGTGAGTATAAAAGGAGAAGTTCAAAAGGCAATAAGCGATTGTAGGATACTCTGAGGTAAAGCCAAAGAATAAAATTGAAGGTATTCTTAACCACGCTTTTGTTCATTTATGGTTTAACATTCCCAAATGCTTTTGTATTTGGGAATGTTTTTTTGCAAAAAAACAACCGACAGTATGCACACTGTCGGTCATCATTTATTTCAGAAATAAGAATACTAAAACCATAAAGCATATTACCAACTGTACATTCGGCTACGAATTTATACCACCGCAAACCATCGGATAATGAACACGCATTTCTCCTTAATGCTTAACTTGATTGTATGACCGTGTGCCATACCACAAATGCCTTTCGCACTTGTGAAGCCATTGGTGTTTATGCTGAAACACAAAGGTCAATGCAAATTTTCTTACATCTTCCATCCACTATTAAATTGTAGGACTTGTATACGACCTTTGCGTTAATATATCACTTTCGTTTTCCACTTAATGTTTAAAATCAAAGCAAAGATAAATATAATCTACATACACTGTGATTATTTTCTATGCTTACTCTTTTTTACTTTCTCTATGATATATCTCCGCTCCAACCGTAGTCTATGACACTTGCTCTATGGCAAATGCCACTTGATTTTTCAGGTTCCAATTCGCACATACAGCTCGCTCCTTTCGTCAGAAACTACTTCGGAAATTTCTCTTACGCTAAACCAGAGTATTACATTGGACTAAGCCTCTCATCTTGTTAAAGATAAACTGTCTTGTATTGGTCGTTATCCTGTAAATGGAATGTCCTGACCGTTTTATCCTTGTATTCTCATTGGCGTGTACCTCGCTGTAAATTTTTACGGAAACAAATTTACGCTCTCATTGGTATGTACCTCGCTTTTGCAAATTCCGAATGTGCCGAACTGAAGAAATTATGAAATTCTCATCGGACTCAACCTCTTTCTTTATGTTGTTCTTATTATAACACATCTTTCGTAAATGTCAATACTTTTTTTAAAAAAACTTTAAAAAATTTATCATTTTGTTTAATTTTAACAAATTATTTTTTTTCATAAATTTTTACTTGACTTATGGGGGGAAAATGGTTAAAATAACTTTAGAGATTTGAAAGGATTGATTTACTTATGAGAAATGAGTATGAACCTGATTTAATCACATTGGTTGATGATGAAAACAAAGAACATACTTTTGAGATTATAGACAGTATCGAAAAAGATGACCATGTTTATTATGCATTGTTGCCTGTGTATGATGAGGCGGAGCAGCAGCTGGAAGCGGAAGGAGAATATTATATTTTCCAGACCGTTGAGGAAGACGGCGAAGAGTTACTGACCGAAGTGGAAGACGAAGCATTGTGTGATGAACTTGCTGAGATTTTTGAAAGTCGTTTTGAAGAGCTTTTCGATGAGGAATAATTCCTCAGTAAGTGCATATACTGTTTTTAAGATTGCTTGTTAAATTCGGATTTTTCCTGCCTGATTCGTGTTTGGTGTCCATATAACCCTACAATATTTTAAGAGGGAACCGAAATATTTCAGCAACGGTTTGCAGACCTCCCGTATATTCGCCCATTCAATACGGAAGTTGGGAGCAGTAATGTTGTCTGATAGGTACCCACCTGGCTATTTTAGTAGGCAGGTTATAATACACACCTAACGGTTAGGCGGGATTTCCGTTTTATATCCATTTATTGCACCTCTCTTTTTGATGAGGTGTCTTTTTTTGTTTAAGGACTGTCGGTCTTAAAAACCTCACTCACTGTTTTGAAAAAATGGAGAAAAAACTTTTTATTGTTATCGCTGACACTCTGGTAATCATTCTGAATATTGCAAAACCCTAAAGGCTTTTGGGGTTCGGAGGTAACATATTTTAAAACAGAATAATTACGCATTAACAAGTGCTAGCGTGTACTTTTATTGAATATGATAGTGAAAAAAGATAATGGGGGATAGACAATGAAAAAAGTGGTATTGTTGATAGTGATGGGAATTTTTCTGACAGCGTGTCAGAAAAAAGTGGAAGTGTCGCCAATAAAAAGGGAGTTCAGTGCAGAAGTGAGGTGTGGGGAAGAAGTTTATCGTGTTACCTGTAGTGGTACAGGTATTTTGTGTGTCAATTATGATAAGCCTGAACAGTTACAGGGGTTAAGTTATTATTATCAAGGTAAACAGCTTACCGTGAAGTATGGTGCGTTACAGTATATACCATGTGCGGACTTGCCGAAAAATGCTGTATCGCAGTTACATGATTTTCTGGAAAAAATTGACAGTACTGCTGAAGAAAAAATTACTTATTATGATGATGTGACAGCTATTTATACTTTGCCGATGGGGGAGATTGTCTGTTCAACGGAAGATGGCACGATACAGAAAATTCATCTTAAACAGAACAATCGTATTTATGAATTTTTTCAGTAAACAGTTGAGCCGACAGAAGCGGTAAATCAAGGTTTGAGAGGAGCGGGGATATGTTTGATAAAGCATTTTTTGGAGAAGATGTATGGGAATATTTGAAACGAAGTCAGAAACCGATTATTCTTTACGGTATGGGTAATGGTGCCGATAAGGTGCTGAAAGTTTTTGCACAAAAAAATATTGCGTGTAGTGGAGTAATGGCAAGTGATGATTTTATCAGAGGACAGCAGTATCAGAATTTTACTGTACAGCCTCTGCGTTATTTTGAAAACCTGTATGGGAATGATTTTATCATTGCCATTACTTTCGGAACACAGATACCAAATGTGATAGAACATATCCGAAAGCTTTCCCTGAACCATCATGTCATTGTACCAAATGTACCCGTATATGGGGAGGGGATTTTTGATGATAATTTTATTGCTGAAAACAGAGAAAAAATAGAACTTGCTTATACATTGTTGGCTGATAGTCGTTCAAGGGAAGTCTATTGTCACGCACTGCAGTTTTATTACAGCGGAAATCCTGATAATCTGTTTCAGACTTTCGACAGTAAAGATGAGGTGTTTGAGGATATTCTGTTACTGTCCTCTCATGAAAATTATATGGATTTAGGAGCGTATCGTGGAGATACCATTGAAGAACTTATCCGCTATGCGGGTGGTTATAAGGAAATCATTGCCGTTGAACCTGACCCGAAAACTTATCGGAAATTGTGCGGTTATATTGCGGATAAGAAAAATATTACTGCGTATCAGAAACTTATCTGGAAAAGAGGAGAACAGTCTTTATGGTTTGCTGATAACGGCGGACGTAATTCTACAGTAAGCGATAAAAAAGGTATCTGTACAGAAAGTATTACGATTGATGAACTGGGAAAAGATACAGCAATATCCTATATTAAAATGGATGTGGAAGGGGCAGAAAAAGAAGCTCTGGCAGGGGGAATATGGACAATTTCCCACCATATGCCAAAGCTGAATATTGCGGTTTATCACCGCTTTGAAGATATTTTT
>CACYDZ010000071.1 GCA_902773265.1 uncultured Ruminococcus sp. | reverse complement strand
TTGGCAGTTTCTGCGGAAACCGTACATTCGCCCGGAGATTTCGCCGTGACAACACCACCTTTGGCAATCGTTGCTACTCTGGAATTGCTGGATTCCCACTTGATGGACTTATCCGCAACATTATTCGGTGTCCAGTAGATTTCCAGCGTATCTTTTTCGCCGACAGTCAGCACAAGTGTACTGTAATTGAACAGAATACTTTCAGGTTCTCTGCTGTTATTATTGATGGAAGGAGTGGGTACGGGATTTGGAACAGAAGTCACAATTTCTATGGGATTTTGTGGATTATTCGTGACATTCTGGGTAGCATTTTCTGTACCGATTTCAATATCGTTATCGTGTAAGGTAAACATTCTTTCTTTACCCTGCAGATTGCCTTTACCGTCATACCATGACAATACATCACTTCTTTTTTCGGTGGCAAATGTATACACGGCAGGTTTTTTGGTATCGTCATAGCCATAATAAACATCAGGCCAGAGCGGATTGGCATTGGCTGTTGCCTTTGAAGTATCAACGGTATCTTCTTCACCTATTCTTGTCTTTCTGGCAACAACTACTGTACGGAAATCTGTATATTCATACGAACAAGTTGAAAGGGTCAGCAACTGGTCTTTTTCGTTACAGGTAACACCTGTGTTAATCAGTGAACGCATTCTTATCAGATAAACATAATTCATAAATTCTGCGTCACTTTCAAAACTGCCTGTAAGATAATTGAAGAAATCACCGTGTGCGTCCAGTGTACTTGTCTTGTAAACAGAAATAATCTTATATACAGCGTCACCTTCAGGTGTGTCAAAACGGATAGTCGGGTGCTGTTTGTAGAAATCCATATCTGCACTGTATTTGCCATACCCCATGAGATTTTCAAACATACTGCCATCTCTCATATGATGACCATGTAAAATCAGATTTTTGGATTTGATAGCCTTGTTACTGCGATAGTCTAAGAAAATACTGCCGTAACCACTATAATTACCGTAAATATCTCTGTGAAGATAGTACTGTGCGTCATCGTTATCGCCCGGATGCTGTAAAACAGGATAGTCAATTCTTGTATCGTCTATGCTTATCCAACCCACAACTTCACTGTTGATTTGTTTGAGTTTATCCCAGTTCTTTGACTGCTTGACGGGAATAATCACTTTATGTCCTTCTGCATCAGTGGTAATTTCTGTGGCAATTTCAATCGTGTCTGTCTTGACTAAATCACGGATTTCATCATACTTATTATTATTTTCAATCGGTTCAACAACCATCACCTTTGTCAGAATAACCGCTGTAACGACAAATACAATAATTGCCAAATCTAATATGACTTTTCTGACTTTTTCGCCTGTGCTGTCTATACCCAGCGGAATAAAGTTTCTGCGGAAAAATCCTACTTTTTTTCTCGGCTTTGACGATGCCCCGGAAAGAACAACAGACCCGTCTGTTGGTTTTGAGGAATCGCCCTGTGAAGTTTTGATGTTGTTATTGACTTTGCCGGGCTTACTATTATTGATAGTCGCTTTACTGTAAGTACGCATATCTACCTGATTGTTGTCAATCTTTGCGGTGTCACCAATATGCACCTGAGGTTCATTCTTTTTTGTTGGTGTGAATCCTCCAATTAAATCAAAGGTTTCCTCCTCTTCTTTAGGCTTGCTTTGCAGATTTTCAATATCAGGATATTTCTTGTTAATCTCGTCAATAACATGAACCGTCATTGCTCCTACTTCGGCAACATCATTTTCGGGCAACAGTACCACAAACACACCGTTGATGATAAAATAACAACCGTTTTTCTGACGGTTTCCCTCAATATCTGTCGCACCCTTTTTTACGCCTGTCTGACTGCCCGCTTTTTCGTAATACATGACATTGACTTTATTGGAATTTTCAGATACTATCAGTGAAAGCGTATCGTATACCGTACTTTTGCTGTTGCCGTTTATAGCATTGGGAATGATGATATAATTAATCTGTTCGCTGGGATTGGTGGATTGTGCAATGGCTTCAATAATTTTTTCTTCTTCATCATCAAGTTCCGTCTTGTAAGCGATTTTGATACCTTTGCTTTTCAGAGCATGGGAAATGGCACTGAGTTCGGCATTCAGCGACATTGACTTTTTCTTATTCCTAAGTATATACAACTCAGCATTCATGAAAATTTCTCCTCTTTAAAATTTTGTTTCATTTTTTATAACCTTACTTTTATCTGTCAATTTTGAAAATCAGGATTTTCAAAATGAATTTCCTATTGTCATTACCTTTACTCCTGCCAACGCATTCTCTGTCAGGACTTCTGTATCCAGTTCGTTTTCCGCTTTCTCTACATAACTTAATACGGGTCTGGTTCTGGGGTGCTTTGGCGTAAATACCGTACAACAATCTTCATACGGTTCTATGGAAATATCAAATGTGCCTATTTTTCTGGATATGGTGATGATTTCATCTTTATCCATGCCTATCAGCGGTCGGAATACGGGCATCTCACAGACAATATCTGTACAGCCAATCGCTTTCAATGTCTGACTGGCAACCTGTCCAAGACTTTCTCCCGTTATCAGTGCATGACAATCTTTCTCTAAAGCAATTCGTTCGCTAATTTTCATCATAAATCTTCGCATGATAATCGTAAATAATTCTTCGGGACACTTTTCTTTGATTTGTTCCTGAATTTCCGTAAAAGGAACGGTATACATCGTTATCTTTCCTGCATACTGCGATACAACGGCTAACAGTCTTTGTACTTTTTCTTCGGCACGCTGTGAAGTATATGGCGGACTGGCAAAATGTACTGCCGTCAGCTCCAGTCCTCTTTTTGCCATCATATATCCTGCTACGGGACTGTCAATTCCACCTGATATCAGAATGACCGCTTTTCCGCCTGTTCCTACCGGTATTCCGCCCGCTCCCTTGATAACCCCTCCACGAACATATGCTCCAAAATCTCTGACTTCCACTGTTACAGTCATTTCGGGGTTTCTGACATCTACCTGCAAATGCGGAAATTGTTCCAGTATATATCCGCCTACCTGTTCGCATATTTCAGGTGACTTCAATGGAAATTTCTTGTCTGAACGCTTTGCCTCCACTTTGAATGTCTGTGTTTCTTCCAGCTGTTCACGGAGATATTCCACACTCTTCTGCTGAATATCTTCCAAAGTCTTTTCGGCAACACACGCTCTGGAATATGCCGTAATGCCGAAAGTCTTCCCCACAAGTTCACACGCTTTTTCCATATCACAACTATCATCACAAGGTGTCACCCTGATGGTGGACTGGGCTATCTTGATTTCAAATCTTCCTGCTTTGGTCAGTCGGCTGCGTAAATTCTTTATCAGCGTGTCCTCAAAATTTTTTCGGTTAAGTCCTTTCAACACGATTTCGCCTAGTTTGATGAGAATAATTTCTTTCATATACCGTAAACCTTTCTCATTTCATTTTTGCCAATGTCCGTATGCCTTGCAATAAGGCTTCTGCTAACCTGTCAATATCTTCAGTGGTATTGTATCTGGAGAAACTTACCCGTATGGCAGTATCTGACAGATTTTTCGGCAGTTTCATTGCCTGCAAAACATGACTTTGCTTTCCTTTGGCACAGGCTGAACCACTGGAAACATAAATTGCTTTCTCTTCCAGAAAATGTACCATCGTTTCACTTTTGATGTTTGCGACAGAAAAATTAAGGATATAGGGCAGTGCATTTTCGGGAGAATTGATGTGGATATCGTTTATCTGTGCCAGATGCTTTCTCAGACAGTCGTTAAGGTGTTGCATTTTCAATAAGCAGTCATAATTAATTTCCTGTACTGCCTGTCCGAAACCTGCTATCAATGCCGTACTTTCTGTGCCGGGACGGATTTTCTTCTGTTGTTCTCCGCCAAACTGACGGGGAATAAGATTTGTTCCGTTTTTAATATAGATAGCTCCTATGCCTTTTGGGGCATGGATTTTGTGGGCGGAAACGGAAATCATATCCGCTTGCAGGCGGGTATTTTTAAACGGAATTTTCCC
>CACYDZ010000070.1 GCA_902773265.1 uncultured Ruminococcus sp. | reverse complement strand
TGCTAAGGGGCTTTGCCCCTTAACCCCACCACTTTTGAAAAAGTGGACAAAACTTTTAATTGTCACCGCCAACACTTAGCAAAACTAAAAGTCTTGCCCAAAATCGCTACGAGCGATTTTGCCTGCTGAAAAAGGCTATGCCTTTTACTTTTTTTCAAAAAAAGTAAGTGCTAATTGCTGATTTGTATATCGGGATATTCGGTCAGGGGATTATATTTTTGTCCGTTATAGCGTGTTTCAAAGTGGAGATGTGAACCTGTGGAATCTCCCGTAGAACCGACAAAGCCGATAACTTGTCCGGCACTGACGCTTTCGCCGGTAGAAACCAGTACAGAACTCATATGGGCATATACTGTCATATAACCGTCACCGTGGTCAAGCATAACATAGTTGCCATATCCACCGCCACAGCCACAGCTTGATGATTTTCCCCAGTTATGTTCACATTCTTCTTCCGCATACATGACTGTTCCTGAATGTGCCGCAAGAACGCTTGCACCGTCTATTCCTGCATCGGCAATATCAATCGCACCGTGATTATAAGACCCTCTGTCCTCATTCCACATGGAAGTCAGATAATAAAATCCTGTTACAGGCCATACATAACCGCTTGATGACTTTTCGATATCGGTACTGATAATCGTTCCTTTTTCCTGTGGAACAAAATCATCATAGCTATTATTGTAATCATCATAATCATCATCGTCATAACTGTCATCGTAACCGTAATCAATCGGAAAAGAGGTGATTTTTTCTGTAGGTGTATTTTTTTTGGTGGATTTCTGTGTGGATTTCTGTGTAGGTTTCTGCGTGGATTTCTGTGTAGATTTCTGCGTAGATTTTTCGGTAGTGTTTTCAGCGGATTTCTGTTTCTGATAATAGTCCTGAATACGGTTTTCGATACTGTCTGTATTGTCGTCAGAATTTTTTACCGTACCGTTTTCTGCATAAAGCAGCTGGAGTTTATCTTCATTTTCGCTGATAATTCCCAGCAGTTCATAACGCTTGCTTTCCAGCTGTGAGGCTTTCGTTTCGAGCTGTGCTTTGGATTTATTGAAATTCTTCTGTGCGTTTTTGGTGACATTCACATCTTTGGAAAGAGACTGTATAATCTGATTGTCGTGTTTAGCGACCATTGACGCATATTCCATATTGTTAATGAGGTCATCGAAACTTTTCGCTCCCAGAATAACTTCAATACGGCTCACACCACCGGTCATGTAAATGGCACGCAGACGGTTTTTGAGTTTTTCCTTATTGTTTTGGATAGTCGTATTCAATGAACTGACGGTTGTTTTAGCATTAGCCATATCCTGTTTGAGCTGAGCAATCTCAAATTTTGTATTTTCGATTTGTGTATTGACTTTGGCAATCTTTTTTCGGAGACTGTCGAGTTCTTTTTCTTTTTCAGCGATTTCGGCGGAATTGTCGACTGTGGGCGGTTCGGTAGGTTTTTCGGTAGGTTTTTCAGTCGGTTTCTGTGCAGGTTTTGCGGTTGCTTTCTTTGTGGATTTTTCCGTCACGGCTTCTGTGATAGTTTCATCGGTGTTTTCCGTGTCGTTATCCGAAAAAGCAGGCATGGTCAGAGTCTGCATGAAAATGACAGCCGCTGCCAGTATAATTAAATATTTCTTTTTCATTCTGTCACCACCCAAGCACTTCATTTCCCTCACGGCGGAGATGTTTTCTCAGTGAAACAACCGCTCCCAGAACACCCAGCAAAGTACCTGCCAGTGTTGTTGCCAGAAAGACATATCCTGTCACGGAAACATAGCTGATAATTTCTACATTACTGATGTACTGCATCTGGAAAACACTCAGCAATCCTTCATACAGGAATTTCAGAAAAAAGGTACTGACAATTCCTGCCATAATTCCCAGCAACATTCCTTCAACAATGAACGGTATACAGACAAAACTGTTTGTCGCTCCCACAGATTTCATAATACTGATTTCAAATCTTCGGGCATATATGGTAGCACCGATGGCGTTGGAAACAATAAACACAGAAATCAGTCCCAATATAAAGATGACCCACAATCCCATATTGGTGACCATATGGCTGATTTCCGTGAGGGTATGGGCGATACCGCCACGGTTACTGATTTTCTGTACACCGCTGATTTTTTTAATCTGTTTTACGGTACTGTCATATCGGGATAAATCACGGAGTTTGATTTTGTAAGCATCGGGCAAGGGGTTGTCCTCGCCAGTAAATTCGCCCTGTAAATCCTGCAAAGCCTCACGAAATTCCTTTATGCCCTCTTCTTTGGGATAAAAACTGACCTCAGC
>CACYDZ010000069.1 GCA_902773265.1 uncultured Ruminococcus sp. | reverse complement strand
CGGAAACAAGTTCAGGAGCAGCATCAATTCCCATACTGTGAAGAAGTGCAACTCTTGTGTTTTCCGCTTCATTCAGCCGTTGTGCTATTCCTTCCGAGAGCTGGGCAGAGTTCTCCCCGAATGCACTTGATTGTAATCTACGTAACTTTTCTAGATTAGATCTTTCAATTTGGTTATGCTTCTCTATTTCTTTTACATGTGCATTCTTTTGCTGCTTAATCCTGTCTGCATCACCACGTGCTGATGTCAAAGCCCGTTGGCTGGCTGCCAATTGATTTTCTGCCATGGTCAATTGAAGTCTTGCTTGCTCCACATCACCGATCGGGTTACCTTCTTCATCCGTTTCACTTGCAGCAGCAAGTTGTCTTCTGGCTGCAGCCACTCTACTGTTTGCGGTAGCCACCCTGGCTTGACAGTTTTGTACTTTATTATCGGCCTCCCTGCCCTGTTCAATAAGATCTTCAGCCTTTTTTCCGATTTCCTTGAAACTTCTCGCCATTCCTTCGGCCTCCTACATTAGAACATCGATTAACCGAAAATATTGCTTAAGTTATTCTTCAAAGATTCTATTTGCTGTTGTGTTTCATCTACAACACCTTCTGCATCAGCGATGATTCCCTCATACTCACTTGCACTTCCTTCCAGTTTGGAACGTCCTGCTTCTGCCGCATCACGGCCGATTTCTGAGATGCCTGTCGCTTGCTCAAGACTGCTAATTCCAGACCGAACATTCTCAAGTTCTGCCCCAACTTCTCCTTTAATTTGTTCTCCCTGCTGTTCGATTTCCTGACCTGCTGTTTCGACTTGTTCACTGAATGCTCCGTCAAAACTGCTTTGGTAAGACCTTCCTGTCTCATTTATTGCCTGAATATCCTCATCATCTTGCAGTTCGATGCTTTCCAAAACAGAATTGATTTCATTTGCTTGCTCAGTCATCTCTTCCCCAAGTTCAGTAGTCTCGCGGCTGTTGTCCTGCATTTCTTTGACACCTTCACGGTTTTTTTCTCTGAAGTTTCCCATAAGTTTTTCTCCTTTCAGTTCCGACTAAATGACTCTGTACCATTCATTTTTATAAAAGTGTTTAAATCTTCGTTTAATTCTTTAGACAGTGCTGATAGTTTTTCAATGTCCTTGTCAATTGCTTTAACACTTTTTGTAGTTCCTATTGCCTGAATCAGGTTCCTATAAAGTTTTAAAGCATCATCACACATTTTTGTCTGAAGCAATGTGATTTTTATCAGTTCTGATTCAGGTGCTCCAAAACGTGACCATCTGCCATTTTTCAATCTTTCAAGTGTAAATACCCAGTTCCCGATAGTAGCAATATTATTTAATGGTTCACGAATCTTTGCTTTCTCTTTCAACAGGCTTTCACGGCTAGTTTGGAGAGCTTCATACTGATCCCATTTCTGTTGTTTATCTTCCGGACTTAATTGTATTTTCCCTGTTTCGACTTGTTCGAGGTACGAATACAACTCTTTTATCGTAGTTGCTTGTGCTGCTACGCTTTTCAGCCAATACTCACTAGGCTGAATCTTACTTTCCATTTCCGTCAGCAAATGATAATACTTATTCCCGATAATTTGAATACTTCTTAAATTCTCATCTTGATAAGTTTCGCTATCAGCAATGAAAAACCTTAAATCAGCATCACTCTTTGGCGTTACCATTGCTTCTTTTTCAGTTTGGTCTTCAATTTCTCCCCACCATTCCTTGATTCTCATTGTAAATGGGCGCATCAGTTTCTCATAGAAAATCAATGCTTCACCAACTGCGAAAGTGGACATCTGTTCCAATTGCATTGCACTTGCCGCCATTGTGCTCCCCAGAAGTGACCTGTCATCTGCGGATGTTATTCTCAAACCGATTTTTAAACCGGTATTCTTTAATACTTCCTGAGCCATTACCGTAGGTAATTGGTCCGCAATAACAATACCTTCTTTTAATGCACGGACTTCAGCAAGCATTTTGACAACAAATGCTGTAGCTGCCTGTTTCGGGTCTGCATCTGCACCTGTCTGTTCTTCTGACTCCGGTCCTATTAAATTGTGAGCTTCTTCTATAAAGATTACATGCCTGATGTCACCGTCGTACTTGGGATTAACTTTTAAAGTTTCTCTGATTAGAGAACAAAGCATTAATGTCAGAAAATTAGCCGGACCGGTTCCCATAGACTCCAGTTCAATTACTGCTGGAACCTCCAGCCACTTCTCCGGTTCAAATGTAGATACCGGTACATCAAAAACGTCACCCATTTCTCTACGTAGCAGACTTCCTATTCTGACCTTAAGTGCAGATTCAAGATTTCCTCTGACCTCATCGCTGTATTGTGTTGATTTCAGTTCCTGTTCCAGCCGCCTGTACAGCATCGACATTGTGGGAAGCGGACGTTTCTTATCACTGTCCTCCTGTTTTTCATTTCCAGTATAGACGTGCTCTGGAATCCATCCAAGTTCTCTATAAACAGCTTCAATTGCAGTATCCAGTAAGAATGGCATTGGCGGTTCAAGTGGAAAAGCACCTTCAAAAACCGAACACAGTCTCCTGATATGTTCAGCAACCAGAATTCCTTTAGGCATTTCAAAAGGGTTGATATGCAATGGGAAACTCATGTCTGCATTGGGAGAGAATAAATACATTTCCTTCATTTCCGGATCATTTGCAAGTGCGCGATATTCCTGTTTGGCAGGTTCCAGAACAAGGAAAGGTATCCTATGATCTTTCCATAATGATGACGTGATATGATGCATGGTATTCGTTTTACCGGATCCGGGAACACCGGACACAAAAGCATGTTTTGGTAAAAGTGAGAGCGGGAAAAACACATCATATCCATTATTGTCTTTGCCTAAATATAATGATCCTTCTTTATTGACAGCAGCCGGAGCTGTTTCCTTTGCTATTTGGATAGTCTCGCCATCGTACAAAGCCGGCAGACGGAAAAATGGTGCTATTTCTTCTAAAGAAAACAATGTTGGCAAGTAATTCAAATTAATAGTTGCAGTATCTTCTCTGCAGATGATTAATCCTGGCCGCCCTTTTTTTGCAATCATTCTTTCCCGCATGTTCTCTAAGTCATCAAAATTGCCCTCAAGAAAACTGGTTGGTTCAAAGTTGGATACAAATGACGCTATATTATATTTTCCTTTTAAAAGACTCTCAGACCCAGCCGCATCGAGTATGGCAGCCGCATCCTCTTTACCATTAGCCATCACCATCACATTAGCTATAAAATGAGGCGATGAATCGTATTTTTCAATCAGATCCTCATAGCTGTCGAGAACATCTTTGCCATCATAATCTCTTTTGGAATTACTGCTTCTGTCATCCTGCCTTTTCCTGAGAATACTCATTGGTTTTCTCAATGATTCTCTCAATGATACGCTCTTCTCAACAGGGTATAAATCAACACGGTAAAGTGCAGTGCGTTTTAAAGCTTCCATCATTTTGCACATGCTGTATAAACGGCCGTCTTCATTCATTTCCCATTCGCGCAGCATATAATAGTCTTCACCCTCACCGCTTCCTGCAGGGAGCAGGGTCTCTGTCTTTGTAAGAAATGCGCATGTATTGAATATCGGAGATTCCAGTCCGGCTCCGGCCAGGATATTGCTTATACTGCATGAATCATCACCTGTAGGGCTTTTTTTCAGTTTTGATTCTAATTTATAGAAATCAGATAGTGGGGATGCATCAATTAGTGCAGGAACATTTTCCATTGCATCTGCTTTACCCCGGATCAATAAATAAATCTGCAGTCTATGCCCTGGTCTGTCCTTTGATTTGTCCTCCGGTACAACATACAGATAAAACAAATGGTACGATAAACCGGAAACAATGCCTTTTCGGTTTAGCTGTCTTAAAAAGGCAATATGCTTCTCAATAACTCCGTCTACACCTCTTCCTTCAAGTGAAGCATATTTATTCAATGTCAAATCCGGAAGTTGCGTCAGTCTATACCAAAGTTCAGCCATTATTACACCTCTTGCTATCATTAACAGTTACATTTGGACTGCAGATTTTTAAAGTATTCATTTTGGTAAACCGCTTATCAATGTCTTTTTGGTTTCAACATCATTGAAAAACAAAACAATTCCGTTGCTTTGTTTTTTTTAACTTTCCCTGTCTTTTGAGATTTACCGGCTGGTTTAGCGGTCAATATAGTTTCACTATTATACTATATTATAAGTCAATCATATACATTATGCATGTGAAGCATTATTGAGATATCAACAATTAGTTTACTGCTCGACATTGTAGATCGCGGCAACTTCCCTGCGTCTTGTCCAGATGAAGACAAAAGCGGAAAGAAGACAGAAAGCCAT
>CACYDZ010000068.1 GCA_902773265.1 uncultured Ruminococcus sp. | reverse complement strand
TGAGTTATTCATCTTCACATTTCCTTTCAAACGCATATTTATACTGCTAAATTATAACATTAATCAAATTTACTTGCAATATTTTGTTGATGTTTTTTTCTGTAGAATAACCGTGTTTTGCGGTAAAATTTGCTTACGAAAATTTTATTTGTGTTTTCAGCTGATTAAAGGGCTGCCACCCTTTAAAATCCCGCTAAGGGGCTTTGCCCCAAAATCGCTACGGCGATTTTCACTCCACGAAAAAGGCTATGCCTTTAACTTTTGGAAAAAAGTTGACAAAAACTTTCCGTTGTGTAAGCTAAAAGTCGGATAATCAATTCTAACGCATTTTGAGGGAAGAGTAGACAGGATTGTTAAAACCTAGAACTCAATACCCTTACGGGCTTTTATACCTTTTTCAAAAGGGTGTCTTACGGCTTTTATTTCGCTGATGTAGTCAGCTATTTCGATAAATTTCGGGTGAGGATTTCTGCCTGTGAGAATGATTTCTACATTCAAAGGTCGGTTGAAAATCATTCGGTCGGCAAATTGTCTTTCCAGTAACGGATAGTCGTATGCCGTATTGAACTCATCTAAAATCAGCATATCGGTCTGATGGGTCAGCAAAAGATTTTCAGCTTTTTGCAGCAGTTCATTATGACATTGGGTGATTTCTGTTTTGTCCTGTAAAGTCATATTACGGGTAAAGCCATAATTTTTGTTACAGCGTTGTACGGTAATATTCGGTACATATTTCAGGGCAAGAAATTCTGAACTTTCATTACCTTTCATAAATTGAAAAATATGTACTCTCATCTGACTTCCTGCTCCACGCAAAGCTAACCCTAATGATGCCGTTGTTTTTCCTTTTCCGTCACCGCAATAAATATGTAACAACTCTATACCCCCTCTTCAATAATCCTGTAAATCTGTTTCATATCCAGATGTTTCCGAATGGTATCGGCTAACAGATTGTATTGATTTTCTTTATAAATTTTTCGGTCTGTTGCGTGTACACACCCAACGATTCCTTTTTTACGGAATAACGCATTTATCAGTTTTTCTGAAACGGACTGACTGTCAAAAATACCATGCAGATAAGTACCTGCCACATTATCATGATAAGCACCGTCAAAAGTGGAATTATCTTTAACCGCAAAAGATGGTTCATTGACAGTTGTTTTTCCCATATGAATTTCGTAACCGTAAAATTCAGCGTTGTTCAGTACCTGAAAAAAACCGCTGTTGCAAATAATTTTTCCTGTGGTATTGGTTCGTTCTTTTCGGTCTGAAAAGACGGTATCTGTATTCAATAATCCCATACCTGCAATTTCACCGCCGTTTTCGGTATGGTCGGGGTCAGAAATCATTCTGCCTAATAGCTGATACCCTCCGCATATGCCGAAAATCGGTATTTTTTTGGCATGACATTCTTTGATAGTTCTTTCCAAGTGATTTTGGCGTAACCATTGCATATCGGCAATCGTGCTTTTTGTTCCCGGAAGAATAATCATATCGGGATTTCGTAAATCTTCGGCACGCTCCACATAGCGGACAGATACATTTTCGTATTGCTGAAATACGGCAAAATCTGTATAATTGGCTAATTTAGGCAATCGAATGACGGCAATATCAATCAGTGGATTATCGGTATTATGGGATATCTGACAAAGACTGTCCTCGCCGTCAATCTGACAGTCTGTAAACGGTACAACCCCTAAAACTTTTTTTCTGCTTTTTTCTTCCAGAATTTTTATACCGTCAGCAAATAATCTGATGTCACCTCTGAATTTGTTGACAATCAGTCCTTTGACTAAATCAAGTTCATTTTTTTCCAGCAGGAAAAGTGTTCCCAAAAGCTGTGCAAATACCCCTCCTCTGTCAATATCACCTACAAGCAGAACAGGAGATTTTACCGTTTGTGCCAGTCCCATATTAACAATGTCGTCCTTTTTTAAATTCATTTCCACAGGACTTCCTGCACCTTCAATGACAATAATATCGTAATTTTGATTGAGTTTCTCATAAGCGTCTATCACATACGGCAGGAATTTTTTCTTGTTGCGGAAATAGTCAAATGCACGCATATTCCCATAAACTTCACCGTTGATAATTACTTGTGAACCGCTGTTTGTAGTAGGTTTCAATAAGATAGGGTTCATGGCAACATCAGGCAAAATCTGACAGGCTTCTGCCTGTATTGCCTGAGCCGTTCCGATTTCCAGATTGTCGGGTGTGACATAAGAATTTAACGCCATGTTTTGTGATTTGAACGGAGCAACTTTATAGCCGTCCTGAACAAAAATCCGACAAAGTGCTGTTGTCAGCAGACTTTTGCCCACATTCGACATTGTACCTTGTATCATGATAGGTTTAGCCATGTTCTGATAAAATCCTTTCCAGTGTACGAATAAGCAGCTGATTTTCCTTTTCGGTACGGACAGCTATACGGTAATAACCGTCTGTCAGATTGCGGTAATTATTACAGTTGCGAATTAAGATTTTCTGTTTCAGTAAGATGGTATCAAGCGGTAAGTCAGTATGCAGAAAAATGAAATTCGCCCGACAGTCAAATACATTCAACGACAGATTTCTTAAATTTATTGTCAGAAAATCCCGTTGTTTTTCCACATATTCAACAGTTTTGCTGATGAAATCCTTTGCATTTTCCAGTGCGGAAATTCCCGCTGTCTGAGCAATTCCCGAAACACTCCAGCATGACCCCACATTTTCAATTCTGTTACACAGATTTTCGTCACGGCACAGACAATATCCCAACCGTAAACCTGCCATAGCAAAAATTTTGGTAAAGGCTTTCAGAATAATGAGTTTGTCATTATTGAGAGTGGTTTTATATTGCTGTGCGTTTTTGACAAAATCCAGAAAACATTCGTCTATAATCAGATAAATGTTTTCTTGACAACATTTGCCGATGATTTTATTCAGCAAACTTTTTTCGACAAGATTTCCTATGGGATTATTGGGATTACAAAGAAAAAAGATATCTATATCATGAAGATAATCCAAAAGTGTTTCATCAGGAATAAAATTGTTGTGGTTGTCCAAAGCAAAATAGCGGATTTGACAGCCAAAGGTATGCAGAGCTTTTTCATATTCCGAAAAAGTTGGGGAGAGGAGAAGAGCTTTTTCAGGTCGGAGAGTTTGTACAATACGGAAAATCAAATCAGTGGCACCGTTACCGCAGACAATGTGTTGCATACGGATATTCTCAAAGCGTGAGATGGCTTGTTTTAAAGCGGTACAGTGAATATCAGGATATTTTTCTATGACAGGCAGATTTTGTATAATCGTTTTTCTGACACTTTTGGGAACACCTAACGGATTGACATTCGCTGAAAAATCATATAATACGCAGTGACTATAGATATCGCCACCATGAGGAGCGGTAAACATGAGTATAGATAAAATCCTTTCTTTGATGAGAATTGATTGAAAATTGAAAAGACAACTTATAGCTGTGACAATTAAAAGTTTCGGTCAAGCCTTTTCAAAGGCTTGTGGGGTCAAGGGGCAAAGCCCCTTGTGGGATTTTTAAGGGCGAAGC
>CACYDZ010000067.1 GCA_902773265.1 uncultured Ruminococcus sp. | reverse complement strand
CGGCACAATTCCAGAGAAAAAGTCCGTGAACTTGCCGCCTGCTATGCTTTGTACAAATTATATTCGGAAATTTCGGGTGATTAAATGAAAAAAATTCTGTTCTGTAATATTCCCGTCAGAAAAGATTTATACAAGCGTGTCTACGACTATGACGACAGCAATACCGAAATCTCCGACAGAGCCGTTGTTTATCCGATTAATGCTTTTCTGGAAAAAAATCTGTCGGAAAATGAGGAACTGAAAATTGTTCTGCTTGTCAAAAAAAACAATTACAGCTATTATCAGCAAAATGTAGAAGTATTTAAACAGGAATTTTCTGTTGTTTCTCAGGGAAAAAATATCAACGCTTCTTTTATCACCATAGAAACCGATTACTTTGAAACCAAAATCACGCATGATACTCTTTTAATGGATATTATTGAAGAATTTGAACAAAATGCACATATTCTGGCGGATATCACTTACGGCCCTAAAGATTTGCCGATAGTGTTGTTTACGGCATTACATTTTGCCGAAAAATTCCTGCAATGTGAAATTGACAATATTTTTTACGGCAGAGCGGATTTTGTCAGTAAAAAGCCCGTCAATACGCAGTTGTGCGATATGACACCACTGTATTATATCTATTCACTTTCCCATCTGTTAGAATGTTCATCTGCCGATGAGGCAAAAACCTTGTTGAAATCTTTGCTTTCCGTATGAGAGGGGCTTATGCTGAAAGAAAAAGAATATTATCGTACTCTCATCGAAAAAAGCGTAATACTTTCACAGAACATTCCGCCTGAAAGCGTACTTTACAAAAAAGAACTGCTGAAACTTATCGAAAATGTGTATCACTATCTGACAGCTGTTTCTGAAAAAAATCAGTGCTACAGTGTTGAAATTGTCGAGACCGTGAAAGAATGTGCAAAAAATTATGATAACCGTAAAGGAGCATTTCTGCATTATTTCAACTTCTGTCTGAAAAAGAAAAAAGACAAGGTGATGACAGAAACTGTACTTTCTGAAAATACAGGCGGTATGCACATCTCTCAAAAAGACCAATTCGTTATTAAAACTTATTTCAGATTTATTGTTGCCAAAAACGGCGAATACAAAACAGACAATGCTACTGTCGGACTGATTGCCAAAGCCACGAGAATTTCAGAAGAATTTGTCAGGGAATGTCTGTACAATTACAGAAACTCTTCTGCTTTACTTCACGATTTGCCCGAAAATACCGATTTATGGGAAAATCTGCTCATTCCCGATAATTCTGCCGTACATATGGAAGATATGGCGATGATGAAAGAAATTCTGCAATTTCTCAATGAATTTTTCACCACAAGACAGCCCCGACAGAAACCTATGCTTTCCTGTCTGATTACCGCAAAAATCTGCGGTATTCTTCAAGATTATCATGAACTGTTGATTTTTGTCAAAGAGCTTGATTTTTTTGATAAAAAACTTTTCGCCGATTTTCAGAAAACGCATAGGATACCGCTTGTCAAAGATATTGCCCTGAACTTTGATGTCAGTGAACAGAGTATCTGCCGTACTTACAGGACTTTTTCACGGAACGCCTACCGTTACATCACAGAAAAACGACAAACCGATACCGAATAATTCAACGGTATGATTTGTCGTTTTTGTTATATTGCCGATTAAAGGGCGTTGCCCTTTAAAATCCTGACAAGGGGTTTCACCCCTTGACCCCACAAGCCTTTGAAAAGGCTTGACCGAAACTTTTAATTGTCATAGTTATAAGTCATCTTTTCTCATTACGAACACGGTTCAGTCTGAAATCTACCGACCGTCTTAAATAATCAAGATAAGCGTTATCCTTACACATTGCCTTACCAATATCATCGGAAAGTTTGGCAACAGGTCTGCCGTTGACATACTGCAATTTAATCACAATATTGAGTGCTGTTTCTGATGTATCGTTGGAACAGAATGTGCCTATACCGAACGATACTTTTGCACGGTCTTTAAAGTAATCAAAAAGTTTCTGTGCTTTGTCGAAATCAAGACTGTCACTGAAAAGTAATAATTTTGTTTTGGGGTCAACGCCGTATTTCTGATAGTGGGCAATCATTTTTTCTCCCCACGCATATGGGTCACCACTGTCATGTCTTACGCCTGTATAGTTGTTCACCATAGAACGGTTGAAATCCAATAAAAACAAATCCGTTGTTACTGTATCTGTCAGAGCTGTTCCGTTATCACCATCATATTCCACATACCAGTCTTTCATCGCATAGTAGTTGCTGTAAGCAAGCGGTATGGAGTCTATCCCCTGATACATCTGCACAAATTCATGTGCATAAGTGCCTATCGGAATAAGATGGTACTTCATTGCCAGATAAACATTTGATGTTCCCACACATTTATCTGTTTCGTTCGCCAGTCTTTTCACAACCACATCCTGCCATTTTCTTGAAAGCCGTCTGCGACAACCGAACTCTGCAAATTTAAAGGTATATGTGCCATCATTGAGTGCTTCAATTTTCTTAT
>CACYDZ010000066.1 GCA_902773265.1 uncultured Ruminococcus sp. | reverse complement strand
GCCGCCCTTTAAAATCCTGCTAAGGGGCTTTGCCCCTTAACCCCACAACTTTTTGAAAAAAGTTGACAAAAACTTTTAATTGTCACAGCTTATTGTTTATTTGCTTCCATGAGGGCTATGAACTTATCGAAAAGGAAAGCGGTATCTAAAGGGCCTCCGCAGGCTTCGGGGTGAAACTGTACGGAAAAGGCGGGCATATAATCATAAGTAATGCCCTCGCAAGTACCGTCATTGGCATTGACAAAACTTTCTCTTACACCTTCGGGTAAAGATTTTCCTAAAATAGCGTATCCATGATTCTGACTGGTGATATATACTCTGCCTGTTTCGGTATCAGTAGCCGGCTGATTTTCTCCACGATGACCGTATTTCAGTTTTTCTCTCTCTGCACCCTGTGAAAGAGCAAGTAACTGATGTCCCAGACAAATGCCGAATGTAGGGATTTTTTTCGTACAGAGAATTTTGAGTTGTTCAATGATTTCAACATTGTCAGTGGGGTCGCCGGGTCCGTTGGAAAGCATGATACCGTCAGGGTTCATGGCTAAAATGTCTTCGGCTTTGGCGTAAGAGGGGAATATGGTAACATTACAGCCTCTTTGTACAAGAGAATTTATGATATTATTTTTTGTTCCGAAATCCCACAATGCTACATTCAGCTTCGGGTTATCGGCATTTCTGACAGTAACTTCGGCTGAAGTTACATATTTTACGGGATTGGTCACTTTATGGGCTTTGATTTCAGCAAGGTCGTTTTCAAGGTTGTCAAGAGTAGTTGTGATTTTACAGTTCATGACACCGTATTCACGCACAATTCTTGTCAACGCTCTTGTGTCTACATCATACAGACCTGTGATATCGTTTTCCTTTAAAAAAGTGTCAAGAATGCCCTCACTACGAAAGTTTGACGGTTCCTGACACCAGTTTCTGACAATGTACGCTTTTAATACGGGTTTCTTACTTTCAAAATCCGCAGGTATAATACCATAATTTCCAATAAGGGGAAATGTCTGCATAACTACCTGACCATAATAACTAGGGTCGGTAAGTGTTTCCAGATAGCCTGTCATAGCAGTGGTAAAAACAAGTTCACCCACAACAGCTTTTTCGGCACCGAACCCTTTTCCCTCAAAAACTTTACCGTTTTCCAGAATAAGAAACGATTTACGGCTCATTTCATCAATCCCTTTCTTTGTTGGTTTGAATAAATCTGAACATAAAAAAAATTATGTTTCATATGTGTTAAGCACCTGTTCGGCAATATAACGACGACTGACACGCAAATCCATTGCTTGTTTTTCAAGGTAGCGGTGTGCCTGTTGTTCGCTCATGCCAAGACACTGCATCAGCACCATTTTTGCCCTGTTGATTATTTTCATGTCCTCAAGCTGAGTGATTAATTTTTTGTTTTCCTCTTCCACCAGTCCCATACGGAAACGCATCGCCCGCAGTGCCAGTACGCTGTGATGTACCGCCTCTACACTGACGGGCTTGCGTAACACGATAACCCCGTTTGATGATAACTTATCCTGTGTTTTCCGAGCTGTATCTTCACTTACCGCAATAAACACACCTGATTTGGTATGCTGTACCATGTAAACAGATAAATTCAGCCCGATTTCATCACTCAAGGGAGTATAGATAAAGATTAAATCAAAAAATTCTTCTTCCACACAGCGTCTTGCTTCAGACGACATATCTGTTACCCGACACTGCGTATATCCCTCTTCTTGCATGAGGTCTTTAATCAGTTCTGTGGCTTTTCTGCTTTTAGTAACAATCAGTACCTTACTCACAATCTACACCACCATCTGACTATTGTATAATAAAACAGACAAAAATGCAATAGTCAACTTGCCGTTTCCGACACTATTTTTAACCATGCAGTTTTACTCAACCCATATTATACATAATTTTCCTGTATTATGCAAGCTGTATTTATATATTGTGTTTGATTAAATTTTTTCTCACTTTCTCCAGACTCGCCAGAAACATTTCTTTTTCTTTCTTGCTAAAGTCTTCGGTCATGATTTTTTCCAGTGCTAAAAATTCTTCTTCTACTCTGTCCGAAAGTGCTCTGCCTTTATCGGTAAGATAGATATGTAAGTTCTTTCTGTTGTTATTACACATTCTCTTTTCGATAAGTCCCTGTTTTTCCATCAGATTAAGCACGACGGTCAGTGACGCAGGTTCTATACAGCAGGCATTGGCGATATCTTTCTGCATACTTCCGTCATTATCTCTGAGATAATCAATAACTTTCGGTTGTCCGAGTGTCAATGTTGTGTCCTGCACTCTGGCAAAAAAATTCTTTTTCATAATCAAATGGTTCACCATCACTAAGTATCTTAATTTCATATATTTGTACCTTCCGAATTATAACGAGATAATCCCTTTCGTTGGATTTATCACCAATCATTACTATCTGCCACTA
Source organism: uncultured Ruminococcus sp. (assembly GCA_902773265.1). Taxonomy (GTDB): domain Bacteria; phylum Bacillota; class Clostridia; order Oscillospirales; family Acutalibacteraceae; genus CAG-964. The sequence continues at coordinate 729 of CACYDZ010000066.1, read as the reverse complement.
TAATAATAAACTTATTTAAACGATTTGTCAATTATTTTAACTTAATTTATTTTTAGCATTATAACAGAATTTTCTACATAAAATAGAGAAATAATACACAATTTCTGAAAATCATTTGGTTGACAATTCGACTTTAAAATTTTATTATACATATAATTCTAAACAAATTCAGTTAGATTTACACCTATTATATTTTTCTCAATTTAATTTGACACATTTTTATGACTGCTGATAAAAATGAAAACATCTGAGGAGTTCCCTTTAAACTACATAAAACTCCTCAGATGTATTTCTGTTAATTATAATATTTTTTAATATTCAGGCATTTTTTTGATATCAATACCGGTAATAATAATATTTTCTACAGGTTTGTCATTTTCATCTGTTTCTGCTTCTGCAATCTTGTCTACCACATTCATTCCGTCAAATACCTGACCAAATACGGTATGACCTCTGTCACAAGCATTGAATGCACCGTCGAGCATTGGATTGCCTCCGTTTTCTTCGTACAGTTTCTTTACTTCGTCACTGATAAGGTCGGTATCCAGCATCGCTGAACCGTACTGGTAGACAAACGCTTCATATTGTTCTCCGCCTATCGCATAAAACTGACATAAACCCGGATATCTCATCTTCCAGTTCTGTTCATAGTACTTCCAGCCTCCAAGACCGTTGTTATCTCCCTGTCTGAATACCTCTGCATCTGCCTGATTGATGAAGAACTGACTG
>CACYDZ010000065.1 GCA_902773265.1 uncultured Ruminococcus sp. | reverse complement strand
AAAAGTTTTTGTCCACTTTTTTCAAAAAGTGGTGGGGTCGAGGGGCAAAGCCCCTCGTGGGATTTTTAAGGGCAACGCCCTTAAACTCCCAAAAATCAATTCAAAATTTGCCACAAGGCAAATTTTGTCCTATTCTGAAACGCTCTTTATCTATACTACTGTCAGATTTTACCGTCAGTAAATATCCCATCTCTTTAAAATAAGCTGTATTACTTTTCTTCTGCCCCGTTGCTTTGGATATCTCCTGCGGATTCACATATACTGTGTAATTACCTTTTTCAAAACTGTTTTCTTTCAGATACTCTTCTATCCCGTTTCTGTACAGCCTTGAAAAACATAATTCTCCAAATGACGGGTGCCATGCTCCTGCCAACATTCCTTTTTGGATATCCTCTGTACTGTGCAACCCTAACCGTATCACTTCAATATTATGTTCTCTGAACATCTTCAACAGTTTTGCACAAAGTGTTACGGTTTCTTCTAAAGTGTAAGTCTGATAAATTCCCTGCTCATAATATTCTGCCAGTTTTGTATCTTTCATAATGATTGTCGGGTATATCCGCACCGTTTCGGGTTTTAACCCACAAATTTTCAGTGCCGTATCATAATCCTTTTCTACCGTACTTTTGTACAGTCCTGTCATCATCTGCAATCCTAACGAAAATCCATAGGATTTAATTAACATAACCGCTTTTTCAACATCTTCTGCACTATGCCCTCTGTCGTTGGCTTTGAGAACTTCATTATCCATACTTTGCGTACCTAATTCTATGGACTTGACACCGTAAGATTTCAGTACAGTAAGAATTTCATCATTGATATAGTCGGGGCGTGTGGAAATGCGTATACCACAAAAACTGCCGTCTTTGATATAGTGGTATGCCGTACTTAAAAGCCTTATCATATACGCTCTTTCGATTGCCGTGAAACTTCCTCCGAAAAATGCTATTTCAGATTTTTCAGGGGCATAATTTCTGCTGTTCATGGCAATTTCTACGGCATTGATAATATCCTGTTCGGTTGGCTGTGACTGTCTTCCCGTTATCCTTACCTGATTGCAAAATGAACAACAATGTGGACAACCATTATGCGGTACAAATATCGCTACATTTGAATGTTTCAATATCCCATCAGTCCTAATGCTTCTCTGGCCGCCTGCTGTTCTGCCTCTTTTTTGGTGCGACCGCCACCCTTTCCGATAACATTGCTGTTGAGATGTACCTCTACCACAAAATGTTTGTTATGGTCAGGTCCACTCTCTCCCACAAGCACATATTCCAGTTTTTCTTCAGGGTTCTTCTGAATAATCTCCTGTAACACTGTCTTATGGTCTTTCAAACGGTAATCTTTGGATTTTATCAGCTTTCCGCCCTTTATGTCGGGAACGACAAATTTACAGACAAATTTTCTTGCTTCTTCAATACCGCTGTCTAAATAAATTGCCGCTATGACAGATTCAAAAGCATCTGCCAATATTGACGGTCTGTTCTGTCCGTTGGAATGTCTTTCGCCTTTGCTCAACAGCAGATATTTTCCTAAATCAATGGAACGGGCATATCCTGCCAATGATTTTTCGCATACCAAAGCAGCTCGCAGTTTGGTCAAATCTCCTTCGGGTAATTCAGGACAGTTTTTATAGATATAGTCCGACACAACGATACTCAATACAGCATCGCCTAAAAATTCCTGCCGTTCGTTACATCTGACATGATATTTTTTCAGTTCATTGGCATAAGAGGAATGGGTCAGTCCTGTTCTCAGATACTGAATTTCTTTAAAAGTATATCCTAATTTTTCTTCCAGTTCCTGCAAATTATCTGAATATTCCAAATTAAAATCTCCTTTTAGTTTAAGGGCTGCCGCCCTTAAAAATCCTGCTTCAAGGGCTGTCGCCCTTGAAAATCCCACTTCAAGGGCTGCCGCCCTTGAAAATCCTGCCCACTTTTTTGAAAAAAAGTGGACAAAAAACTTTTATGGCTCACTTCGTTCGGATTGTTTATCTGAGGTTGAGCGGTGACAATTAAAAGTTTTTATCGAACTTTTTTCAAAAAGTTCGTGAGGTTCAGGGGCAACGCCCCTGATAGGATTTTAAAGGGCAACGCCCTTTAAATATTATTATCTATAATAAATTGCTGTAAAAATGAAAAAGAACGCTCTGCCATTTTTTCGGCTTTCAGTCTTTTATCACGGATTTCTTCCTCAAGGGACGGTAATATGCCTATGTTCGCTCCCATAGGCTGAAAATTGCTGACCGTTTCATCGCTGATATACCGTGACAATGCTCCCATCATGGTTTCTTTCGGAAATTGAACAGGAGATTTTCCGCTGAAAAGTCTTGCACTGTTAATTCCTGCAATAAGTCCGCTCGCTCCCGATTCCATATATCCCTCTACACCCGTAATCTGTCCTGCGAAAAATATCATGGAATTGTTACGCAAAGAGAAATCAGCGTTGAGTAATTTCGGGGAGTTGATAAAAGTATTACGGTGCATAACTCCGTAACGCACAAATTCGGCATTCTTTAAAGCGGGTATCAATGAAAATACCCTTTTCTGTTCGGGAAATTTCAGGTTCGTCTGAAATCCAACAAGATTATATAATGTACCCTCATTATTTTCTTTTCGTAATTGCAAGACTGCCCATGCCCGGTGTCCTGTTTTGGGGTCGGTCAGTCCTACGGGTTTCATGGGACCAAAACGGATTGTGTTTTCTCCCCTCTGTGCCATTACCTCTATCGGCATACAACCCTCATACACTTTCGGATTCTGTACATCAACATCTTTCAGCGGTGTCCTTTCGGCATTAATCAGTTCGTGATAAAAGCACTCGTATTCTTCCTTGTTCAAAGGACAGTTGATATAATCGTCTGCATTACCCTTTCCGTATCGGCTGGCATAAAAAGCATGGTTGAAATCTATGGACTGTGCTGTGACTATTGGTGCGGCTGCATCAAAAAAACTTAACGCTCCCCCGAATTTTGCTTTGATGTTTTCGGCAAGAATATCCGCTGTCAGAGGTCCTGTGGCAATAACACAAATACTGCTTTCGGGAATATCCGTAATTTCTTCGGAAATAACTGTGATGTTGGGGTGTGCCTTGATTTTTTCGGTTATCATCGCAGAAAAATCGTCACGGTTGACCGCTAACGCTCCTCCTGCGGATACACTGCACTTATCAGCACACTGTAACAACAAGGAATTTAACATTCTCATTTCTTGTTTCAACATTCCGCTTGCACTGCCGAATCTTGAGGCTTTGAGTGAATTGGAACAAACCAGTTCAGCAAAGTTGTTACTGTGATGTGCGGGAGATTTTTTCAGGGGTTTCATCTCGTATAATTCGACTTTTATTCCTCTTTGAGCTATCTGCCATGCCGCTTCACAACCTGCCAGACCTGCTCCGATAACTTTTATTGCTGTCATTGTGTTTCCTCAAAATTCTTGGTAAATCCGCAACCCTCAGTTGTACAGTATAATTTGGTGACTTTCCCCTTTTTCTTGTAAAGTACACCGTTACAATGGGGACATCTTTCATTTGTAGGTTCTGTCCATGATACAAAATCACATTCCGGGTAATTGTTGCAACCGTAAAATATTCTTCCACGCTTTGACTTCTTGATAACAATATCTCCCCCACATTTCGGACATTTTACCCCTATGGATTCAACAATGCTCTTGATATTCTTACATTCGGGATAACCCGGACAGGCAATAAATTTTCCAAAACGCCCGTTCTTAATCACCATCTTTCTTCCGCAAAGTTCACAGACAATATCCGTTTCTTCGTCCTGAATTTTGATGTTGATATCTTTGGTTTCTTCTTTAGCTTTTTTGAGGGTTTCCTTAAAGTCAGTGTAAAAGGTATCCAGTACCTTTACCCACTGTTCTTGTCCATGTTCGATTTTGTCAAGATTTTCTTCCATCTGTGCGGTGAATTTGACATTCACTATCTTAGGAAAATGGTCTTGCATAAGCTGTGTGGATACTTCCCCTAATTCTGTCGGAAATAAAGTTTTTCCCTCTCTCTTGACATAACCTCTGGAGGTAATTGTGGAAATAGTTGCTGCATATGTGGAGGGTCTGCCAATACCGTTTTCTTCCATCGTCTTGATGAGGGTTGCTTCGGTAAAGCGGGCGGGCGGTTGTGTAAAATGCTGGTTGGGAATGATTTCTTTTGCTTTTACAGGCATATCTTTTTCCAGTGGCGGTAATTCTGTTTTCTTTTCTTCTTCGGTGTCCTGTCCCTCAACATAAAGTATGGTAAAGCCGTCAAACTCTGTGCGATAACCTGTGGCTTTGAAAATATATTTACCACCTGTGATATCTACGCTTGTGGTCTTCTGAATACATTCCGCCATCTGACACGCTGTAAAGCGTTCCCATATGAGTTTGTACATCTTGTATTGGTCGGTTGTCAGACTGGATTTGATACTGTCGGGTTCCAGTGAGGGCATGGTGGGACGGATGGCTTCGTGTCCGTCTTGTGCATTGGATTTTGTTTTGAAAATTCTGGGTTTTTCGGGTAAATATTTATCTCCCCATTTACCTTTGATAAACTGTGTGACTTCGGCAATAGCGTCATTGGAAATTCGCAAAGAATCGGTTCTCATGTAGGTGATTAAACCGACTGCTCCCATATTGGGAATGTCAACACCCTCATAAAGTTCCTGTGCCACTTTCATGGTTCGTTTGGACTGGAAATTGAGTTTTCTGGAGGCTTCCTGCTGAAGGGTTGATGTGGTAAAAGGTGGAGCGGGTTGTTTTTTTCTTGTGCCGTTTTTCAGCTTCGTGATAGTGAAATCTGCATCTGAAAGTTCGGCTACAATGCTTCTTGCCTGTTCTTCGCTGGAAATTTTGAGTTTGCCTTCGGTTGTTCCATACAATGATGCACTGAATGTTCGCTTACTGCCTTTGGGAAAGAATTTTGCATCTACTGTCCAGTATTCTTCGGGGACAAATGCTTTGATTTGTTTTTCTCTGTCCAGTATGATTTTGACCGCTACCGACTGTACACGCCCTGCTGAAAGCCCACGCCTGATGTGTCTGGATAAAAACGGACTTAATTTGTAACCCACAAGACGGTCAAGTATTCTTCTTGCCTGCTGTGCATCTACAAGGTCGATATTGATGGTGCGGGGATTGTTCATACCGTTCTGTACACCTGTTTTGGTAATTTCGTTGAACTCTACCCTGTTCTTGTCCTCAAGCGGTAATCCCAGTATATAGGCTAAGTGCCACGATATTGCTTCACCTTCACGGTCAGGGTCGGTTGCCAGATAGACAAAATCAGCTTTTTTGGCGGATTTTTCCAGTTTCTGCACCAGTTCTTCTTTACCTTCGATAATTTCATAATTGGGTTCAAAATGTTTTCTGACATTGACACTGAGTTTTTTGGCGGGTAAATCCCTCACATGACCCATTGATGCTATAACTTCATAACCTTCTCCAAGATATTTCTTGATGGTTTTGGCTTTGGCGGGGGATTCCACAATTACCAGTTTTTTTGCCATATGTTCCTCCTTGTGTGTTAAACGGATTGATATTTTCCCTCAGCTTCATCTTTGACAATCAGTCCTGCTAATTCCAGTTCTGTTATTGCTGTGATGATATGTTGGAAGGGCATTTTGTTGCTGTTAATAATTTCGTCAAGCGATGTCGGTTTTTCGCATATTAGGGTATAAATTTCTTTTGCTGTGGTGGAAATATACGATGGTAGTTCTTTTTTGTTTTCGGTTTGGGAATAATTCGGAATAACGGGTATATCTTTCTCGGGTATGGATTTTTTCGGGGAATCTGATTTTCTTTTTTGGAAAGATAATTTTTCATTTTCCGTGCGTTTCACATTCCGAACAGAAAGATTTTCTATGATTTGGTTATCAACCGTTTCGGTTTCGGTAATATCTGACAATGTATATTTATAACGGTATTCTTCCAAAATGTCAAGTACATTCGTAACAGGTTTGGCTCCCTGCTTGATGAGATTGTTTGTTCCTACTGCGTAAATGTTGCTGACATCTCCAGGAATAGCAAAAATGTCTTTATTCTGTGACTGTGCTGCTTCCGCTGTCAATAATGCTCCGCTTTTCTTTCCTGCTTCTACTACCAGTATGCCCTGCGATAAGGCAGATATAATACGGTTTCTTTTCGGAAAACTGTATTTGCTGGCAGGTGTATCCGGTGGATATTCGGATATCAATGCTCCGTGTCGGGAAATTTCGTAGCGTAATTTTGCATTGGCGGAAAGATAATTGTAGTTTATTCCGCAACCTAATACACATAATGTTTTTCCGCCTGCTGTTAATGCCCCGTTGTGTGCTGCACTGTCTATTCCTAACGCTCCTCCGCTGATGACAATTACTCCTGCTCTGGCAAGGTCGTAACTGATAGTGTAAGCATTTTTCTTGCCTGAAACAGTAGCATTTCTTGTCCCCACTATACCTATAGAAAGCATATTATCTACATCGGGCAATTCGCCACATACATATAAAACACTTGGTGGTTCATAGATTTCCCGCAAAGTTTTCGGATATTCTTCATCGTCAGGTGTAATAATATTGTACTGCAACTTTTCACAATACTCAATAAGGCTTTCCGCTTCTTCCAGACTGTTTTCGTATAGTTTTTTGAGTTCTATGAAAGAAAAACCTCCGCTTAATCGCCACTCTTTTTCTCCCCCGTTGTAAAAATCCTGTATGTTTTCGTAAAAGTTCAGTATAGTATTGATTTTCGGATTGGCATATCCTATACTCTGTTGTAACCAAATCCAGTATTTTGTATTCTCATTCAAATTTACAATTCCCCCATAGTTCAAGCACTGCCACGCTTAAAAATCCTGTTTCAAGGGTTTTCCCCTTGAAAATCCCACAAACTTTAAAAAAACTGACAAAAATTTCTTCGGCTCACTTCGTTCGGTTTCATTCTGTTACAAGAGGTAGTTGTTCTTTTGTTCGGCATAATTCCCATAATATAATGGCTGTTGCCACTGAGGCATTGAAAGATTCTGCTTTTCCCTGCATGGGAATGACCGCTTTTATCTGACATTCACTGATGGTTTGTGGAGTCAGACCGTTGCCTTCGTTACCGATAATCACTGCACAGGATTGTTTCTGTTGTTCTGTAATTTCAGTGATTGGTATGGATTTTTGATGTAATGTTGTGGCAATAGTCGTGATTTGATTTTTATTCATCTTCTGCACTTCGTATGCCATGTTCTGACATTCGTAAATCGGTAAACGAAATATTGCTCCCATCGTTCCTCGAATAACTTTTGGAGAAAATATGTCGCAGCTGTCTTTTGTGACGATAATACCTTTTACGCCTAATGCTTCAGCTGTCCGCAAAATCGTTCCCATATTGGACGGATCCTGAATATGTTCCAGCCCCAGATAAATACCGTTTCTCTCAACTGAAAATTTTCTCCCGGTTCTTTTGATAATACAGAGTATTCCCTGTGGTGTTCCGGTGTCTGAAATTTGAGAAAACAACTTATCACTGCATATTAAGGTGCTTTCGCAAACTTCAACAAAAGGTCGAATAAGTTTCGCATGGGTTTCTGTAAATTTTTCGGAAAATACAACCGTCTGAATTTTAACATGACTGTCCAGTGCATCAGTACAAAGCCGTATACCCTCAATAATATAACTGTCCTGCTCTCTTCGGTAGGCACTGCTTTTCATCAGTTTCGTGATGTGTTTCACTGTGGGATTGTCTTTTCCGCTTACTCTTTTCATGATGGCATTTTCCTTTTTGTGTTCTGAAAAAATTGCGTTTGAGAGGTTCTTCTCCCAAACGCAATAACAAAATTTTTCTTTCTCTTTAAGCGTTCTTTGCCTGCTCAACCAACTTTGTGAATGCCTGAGGGTCTGCTATTGCAATTTCAGAAAGCATTTTT
>CACYDZ010000064.1 GCA_902773265.1 uncultured Ruminococcus sp. | reverse complement strand
TAATAAGGGTCATCTTCGGCAGGTTCTGTTAATCTTGGAGAAAATGCTAATGCTTGCACTGATAATATGTTACTAATACATATAACAGAAAACATACTTACCGACAACATAACAGATAATAACCACGATAATAATCTTTGTAAAAACACATATTTTGACCTTTTCAATAATAACATCTTCTATCATTAAATTATTTGAGCAAAAAATGAGAAATTTCATACTGCATTCAAAATAACATGGATTGTCAACCTGAACGCAGTATGACACAAGTAAAAACTAAATTTTATCAAAAGCTATCAATAAGACCGACATCATATCTGGAAATTATCAAAGCGTCCGCTACAGTTACACTTCCGTCACCGTTAACATCTCCCACTGCAAGCTGACTGCCATCAAGTTCTGTCAATCCAACATCATATCGAGAAATTATCAGGGCATCGGCAACATTGATATTTCCATCCTTATTAACATCTCCCAAAAGATTAACCTTATCTCTATTAATTAAAATATAATCACTGTTATCACCACTATATTCATCCGTTTCATTTTCAATACAAACAAAATATATATTTTTATCATTATCGTTTAATTCGAAAAACACAGTTTGCATACTAAGGGAATTGATAGAAGTAATATTTTTCGTTGCTATAACTTCACCATCAATACGGTCTTTTACCAATTTTACAAGAACATTTGTAGCTTTTTTATATCCATAATTAACTATATCTGCCGAAATAATATTTTGACTATTATTGTTTACCGCCCACGTTAAATTTTCCACACTGACATTTTCATATGAAAGTGTGATATTTTGGGTATTATTTGATAAATCAACATCTGAAGCATTTTTAGGTATAACAGAAATGACAATATTCTGAGATACAGATTTTTTCAATACAGTATAGGAAACTGATGTTTCTATTATCTGTCCGGGAACAATTTGGTCTTCTTTATATGTAGTAGAAAGTATATTGTTATTTTCATCTTTAATCACAATATCAAAACCATTAATTGAAGATAATCCCTGATTAACTATATTCAAATCAAAATGCATAGAACTATTTGCACAAAAACTACTTTCGTCATATAAAACATCGTCAATAGAAATATCACAATACTTTGAACTGCCATAAAAAACTAATGAAGCCGTTCCATAGGGTTGTTCATCATCATACGAACCTGTTACATTACAGCTACTGGCTAATATTTCAATATTTCCCTCTTTCGTTACATCAGCAAAAAAAGAACCTATGAAAGAATTATCATCAATCAATGTTTTAGGACTTTCCCAAGAATTAGTTTCTGTATTAAAATAAGAAATATCTATGCTCGAATATAATCCATTTCCCTTGTAAAATACAGCCGCTATTGTATCATCAATATCTATCAACTGATATTTGTCAGAAGTAATATATTGATTTTCGCTTTGTTGGATATTTCCAGATAAGATAGTGTTATTAGAATACCAATACAATCTGTGATTATGATATGTGGGAGCACTGGCAGTTTCATTATTAATCAATATTCCGTTTTCATAAATACGCAAATCATCTGTTGTGCTTATATCACCGTCTGTGTCCACACAATAAGCGATTTTTATTTTGTCATTATAATCTATCGCCAAACTATTAACAGAATTTAAATTGCTGTAACAAATTTTCGGAGTAGACCATTCACCTTTTTCATATTTACTGAAAAAAATGTTGTTTTTCTGATTATTACCAAACCAGTTATTTTCACTGTTATTAACCCATGCTACATACGAGTCATCTCCGTTTGCATAAATAACAGATTGCATATCAAGCGTATCTGTTTTAAAAGTATGTACATCAAAAGTAAGACTGCTTTTATTGAAGACAGCAACAGAAATATCAAAATCTTTTGCTATACTTTCCAGTGTAGGATTTTTATCATTTTTAAAAGTCCTTGTTGCATTTTGCCAAGCTAAATATACTTTTCCATTAGATTTTGATATATTTGGAGCATAATCCATCGTTCCGTCTTTGTAAATGATAGCAGGATTTGACCACTTATTTCCGTTAAAGAACGAATAATATAAACAAATATTATCTATATTACTATCTTTAGAATCAAGCCATACAGCAAGTTTCGTACCATCATCAAAAGATACATACTGTGGAGTAGCTTCTTTATAAATATTTGTTTTTAGTTGCACAGTATCAATATAGCTGTTTTGAGAAGATTCTGAAATCAGCTTTGATGTCTTATCATTAATATTTTTATCAGTTTGTGTTTCATTCAAATAGGATAAATCTTTAACGGTGTAATTGGAAAAATCATAGAAATCGTAATCTCCCATCATACTTTCCAATGTTTTTGTGGATTTTTTGGACGGATATTCTATCAATGTTTTTTTTGCCAAATCCCATTTCTTCTCGGCTTCAAAAAACGCAATACCAGCTTTAGCATATGCTTTTAAATTTCCTTTAAGTGTAAAATGGTCTTTCGAACCATAATTGATTTTCCAGTCTGGAATAAGACTTCCTTCTATTCCACCCTCAGCATAGAGAACTTTATTTAAACCGACACCTAATCCACCATTAAAAGAAATTGTTCCTGATATTTCTCCATCGGGTAAAAATTTTTTTGCCTGTTCATCAACAATCAGATTAAATTGAGCAATTACATCTGCTGAACATCCTATCTTAAAATATAATGGAAAGGGTTCCAAAGGACAGGGAATTGTTTTGTCTACAGAAACAGATGGTTGCAGAATAATTCCATTATCTACCCAGTTTATACTACCGGATTCATCAAAAGCACCCTCTGCAAATCCTAGTACCGTAAACTTAGCCTCTACTCCAAATTTTCCTTGTGGACGTTTCATTGCATCTTTATACACTTGTTTAAGATTTTTTAATTTCTTTAAACTTTTTTTTGCTTCATCTGTACTAGCTAAATTGCCTTTCCAAATATCTTTAAAGTCTTTAATAAAAGTTTTTATTTCAGGAGAATCTTTCACAACACCTGTATATCCTGTGTTTTTATTGGTTATCTTTGTAGTACTTTTTTTAATACTTGCTATATCTACTCCAATCGCAGCATAAATCTTCCCCTTATCTACGGAAATAGTGACTGGAATCTTAGAAGTTACTCCTGCACCAACATCCATTCCCCCGAATATGGGAATGCTGTCAGGTAAGGTCATTTTAAGCTCATCTGAAAAATCAAAACTCATTCCGTTCAGCTTTTTGACAATATTATTTACCGTTTCATTTTCAATCATAAGTGTTTTTTCAGTGGAATGTTTTTGAGAATCTGTAGCGATTATAGTAATTGTATCACTTGTATCAAACTGTTCACTAATAACTGTTGATAACGTATCTCCGTTAAAGTTCGCTTTTTTACCGTTTTGATAAAGACACACATTTCCATAACTGTATTTTCCCCAATCAATTTCCGCTTTTATCGTAATTTTATCTTGGCTAAGCATTTCCAATGAATAAGATTGACGAAGTACATCTATATTATCTATCCAAACAGCTGAAATAACAGGTGCTTCGTCATTTTTCGGTTCAAGATAAACTGTCTTAGAATCTTTTAACTGCTCCGCTGAAATTACTCTTGTGACAAAATTCTGTTTTGATACTGTAATAGCATCGGATACAACATTAGGTAAGATGGCAACACCTGCAGAATTTGTAAAATATTTTTTTCCATTATATTCTATCTCTGCATTTTCAATAATTTTATCTTTTCCTTTATAATTTTGGTAAACCGATATCCTATCATTAGATAAAGCATCTATTATGTTACGACTAATCGCCGAATCAGTAACAACCAACAGTAGTTTCCTTTTACAAATCACATTGCCTTTTTCATCTTTCAATACCATAAATACACTTTGATTTGTGTCAAATATTTTTGCTGGACATATATCAACAAAACTACTGCCCTGATTTTGTAATTTTATTTCATCATTCTGAGTAAGAGCAATTGTTCCTTTTTTATGATTTTTCCAATCAACAAATACATTTATCGTTACTTTTTCATTTGAATTTTCTATAAATGTCTGTGTTTCTTTTAATAAGTCATAATCATGGTTGTTTCGTTCCATCATAACAAATATATCATATGAACTGCTAAAAGACACATCTTCATAATCCCACTCACAGATAAAACCCATATTATCTATACGTGAGTGATATGACAAACTTTCATATCTATTATCATTTGCTGCATCATTCCAACGATAATTTGATTGAATTTGAAGATAATGTTCATCACTATTATAATTATCGGGTTGTCCTTCTCCAACATCCCAATAAACATAATCCCATTCTTCTCCAGTTATCCATTGCCATAAACCTTCTGTTTCTTCATCAGTTGCCCCTAACCAATAAGAATTTTTGCCAGTATCTTGTAATATACTTTCAATAAACTGTTGTTCTTCAGAAGAAGTAATCGTAACTAAATGACCACCTCTTATTTCACAATAGTCTTTAGCTTCATTCCATGTTAATCCTTTATCAATCAATTGATAAATATGACCATTATAAGTATAATAATCTTTTTTCACAACATCATTTGTTGGCGTATATGGTTGGTCAATTCTGCTGTATGTTCTATAACCGTCAAACAAAATGGTAACAACATCAGCTTTTTCAGCTACTTCACCAAAATCAACACGTGAGTTTGAATCATATCCATAAGTTACACCATTTTCATTAAATGCAAACGCCCAAGGGTCGTTCAGGTTCCAGTCTCTTACAACAACTTTGTACTCACAACCATACCAAAGTTTCTCGCCTTTGTTAGCAACACCGTTAAGGTTAAGGTACCAGATACCTGCATTTGCATCATAGTTCATGTTGAAGTCATCGTTTTCAGGCTGCCATGCACTGCTACCAAGAAGTCCTCTGTCACCAACTACTGTATAAGTATATTGTGTCGGATTCCAATTATCTGGTAATTCTTCTACAACTGTTGTATATACTGCTAATGCTGCCAAAACAGATGTACTTGTTGTTATAAACATACTTTGCAAGATAATAACGGCTAAAAGCAATGATACCATTTTTGTTAATTTTTTCATTTGGAGTCCTCCTCTAAATCAGTTTGTTTATCGTAAACGACTTTGCTTTTCGTCCTTGTCATTCCGAATGCAGTGAGGAATTTTTAGAAAGGATTCTTCGCTACGCTCGGAATGACGGATAACACAGTATAATAAATTTGTTTTGTCTTTTACCATAATTACGAATTATATATTTCATTACGGTACTACCGTTACTGTACAAGTAGCTGTTTTTCCGTTATAAGTTTTTCCTGTAATTTTCACAGTTCCCACTTTTTTCGCCATAATGACACCGCTTCCGCTGATAGTGGCTACTGTTTTGTTCGGAGAATTGTAAGTTACCATTCTTGCATATTCTCCGTCATTGAACTTACTTTCCAGATAGAAAGTTTTTCCAAGTTTCAGTGTGAGTTCTGTCTGATTGAATGTCAGTGATGTCGGTGCATTTCTTACGGTTACACGACAGCTTGTCCGCTGTCCGTTATAGGTAGTAATACTGATTATGGCTGTTCCTTTGGATTTTGCCATAACAATTCCGCCGTCTGTTACTGTAGCAATCTCAGGGTGATTAGACGAAAAAATTAATACTCTTGCTGCTTCATCTGCGGGTAAACTTCCTTCCAGATAGAATGTTTCCCCTAAGCCCATAATACTTTGTTTTCGGTTAATAGAAATACTTGAAGGGGCTTTTTTTACAGTAACACGGCAAGTAGCTGTTTTTCCGTTATAAGTCTGTGCCGTGATAATAGAAGTACCGATAGATTTTGTGGTTATGTTTCCGTTTTTATCGATTGTCACAATCCCTGTATTTTTGGAAGTATAGGTAATTTCTCCCATAAATTCATCTTTTCCGACAGAAGTTATAAATGTAAAGTTTTCTTCCATACCTACAATCAAAGCACTTTTATTCAGTGATACTTTTGTCGGTGCATTCTGTACGGTAACACGGCATTTTGCTGACTGACCGTTTATTGAAGTAACGGTAATCTCCGCTGTCCCTGAGGATTTGGCAGATATTTTTCCATTAGAACTGACCGTCGCTACCGCTGTGTTACTGCTTTTCCATGTAAGTGATGTTTCTATGTCTGTTACCGCTTTCAAAGTGTAACTTTGACCTACTCCTAATGTAACAGCCGTTTTATTCAAAGTAATTGTATCTTCTGTATGTATCGTTGCTTTTGTCAATGCAATGTTATCCGAAACTATCGTAATAGCTTTCCATTGTTTTGCCGTACCTTGATAGTAAACATCAGTCAGTTTATTACAATTTTCAAAGGCATTTGTTTCAATTTTAGTTACGCTGTTTGGAATAGTAATTTCTCTCAAAGCAGTACAATTATAAAATGTCTTTTCGTCTATAATTGCTACTTTTTTAGAAATAGTTACACTGTTCAAGTTACTGCAACCATAAAAAACATATTTTTCCATACTTGTAACACTGTTCGGTATAACCATCGATTTTAAACCCGTACAGTATAAAAATATCGAAGATTTTATTGTAGTGATACTATTAGGAAGTGTCATCATAGTTAAATTTTCACAATACTCAAAGGCATAAGAATCTATTGTTTTCACACTTTCAGGAATTGTGATGTTTTTCAAACTACTGCAATAAGAAAATACTCCGCTTTCTAATTTTGTTATACTTGTCGGAATAACAATGTCTGTTAATGAACTGCAATTTTTAAAAGCTCTCACCCCGATGTTTTTTACACTGTTCGGAATAGTGATATTTTTTAATTTGATACAATCATTGAACGCATATTGTTCTATAGATGTAACAGTGTTGGGGATAGTATAAGCCGTACTTATTTTCGCTTCAGGATATCTGATAAGCGTCTTTTTGCTTTTATCAAACAAAATTCCGTTATCTGAACAGTATTGGCTATTACCTGTATCAACTTTAATTTCTTTCAGATTGTCACAGTTAGCAAACACACACTTTCCTACTTTTTTTACTGTTTTTGGAAGATTTATTTGCTCGAAATGACTGCCTTTAAATGCCCAATCTGAAATTTCTGTCACTGATTTTCCATTAATGCTATCCGGAATGGTAACAATACTTTCTTTTCCTGTATATCCTGTAATGGTTATACCATCTGTCGATGTCTGATAAATAAACGGATATTCTAACACTGGAATATCTTCTGTATAGGACTTTCCACAATTTGTACAAGTAAATGTTTTTATTCCCTTTTCTGTGTAAGTAGGTAATTTTGTAACAATACCATCATCATAGTGATGTCCTGTTGCAGCAATAGTTTCTGTTCCTGTTGCTCCGCATACTGTACATTCCCATTTTTTCTGTCCTTTTTCTGTACAAGTGGCAGCCTTGATTACTGTGGTCTTTTTAGTTTTATGTAAACAATCAATTTCATACTGTACTTCTGTCATTGTATGATTGGACAATACTTTCATACCACTTACATCACTGAATAAAAATGACGAAATTCTTATATCG
>CACYDZ010000063.1 GCA_902773265.1 uncultured Ruminococcus sp. | reverse complement strand
GCACTTTTCCACGAGAAAGACAAAGATTATATCAAACTCAAAGGCAGATTTGTTGACCCTACCTGCACCATTGACCTCCCTGACAACATAGCCTTTCAGCTTATGGGAGCAGCAATGGAAAAAAATGATGACACGGTTGTTCAGGAAGACTGGAGAAATGTGGTAGACGAACTGGCAAGTCGTACAAGAGATTCCAGAAAACTGGTAAAAGAAGTTGCTCATATTCAGGATAAGGAATTGTACGATATTCTGCCTATCCACCCGTATACCGCTTTAATGCTGAAACATATCTCATCGGCATTTGAATCCAATCAGAGAAGTATGTTTGACTTTATCAAGAACGACAGAGGAGAAGAAATCAAGGGGTTTCAGTGGTTCATAGATAATTACGGTCCCGAAGATGAAAATCCTTTATTGACTATTGATATGCTTTGGGAGTTTTTCTATGAAAAAGGAAAAGAATTTTTAGCACATGATATTCGTCAGGTGCTGGATTATTACACTCGAAAAAGTAATCAGAAACTTGCCCAAGACGAAAAAAGAATCTTGAAAACCGTTTTACTTTTGCAGGCAATTTCACAGCACGCAGGAGACTCCATAGAGTTGTTTATTCCCGACAATAAGAACATTGACAACGCTTTTGAAGGTACAGATATGGACGGTGGAGCAGCCTATCGTTGTGCCGAAAAACTTGTCCGTGACAAAGTGCTGTACAAAAAACAGCTGGGTAGCGGAAAATTCCAATACAATGCGTATGTCAACGAGGTAAATCAGGCAGAAATAGATAAATTCAAAACAGAAATAGATAAAAGAACAACAACATCACTCATTACCGAACCTCTTACTGATGAAACAACAGTAGCAGACGCATTGACCTTAAATGGTGCATTGAAATTGCGTTATGAGTTGTACTATGTATCCGTTTCTGATTTTGATACCAGAGTACGGGCATTACGCAACAAAGAAGATTTGTCCTCCAATAAAATTGTTGCGGTAGTCTGTTTTGCAAAAGACGATAATGAAAGTGTAGTCATCGGCAAAAGAATACGGGAAATCGTTGAAAACAACACTTATCATATGATTTTTATTGATGCAACAACAACACCTTTTGGAGCAGATGGTTTTATTCAGTATCGTGATGACATGGCACAGTCAAGGAGTTATCATGGTAATAACAAGGAACTGGAAACACAGTATGCCAGCAACGCAAAAGATGCACTGAAAAAATGGAAAAGCCGTATTACAGCAGGTGGATTTATTGTCAGTTCAAAATATAATCCGTCAGGAGAACGGGTAGCCACACTGGACAGACTGTATGAAGCATTACAGAAAATTAATAAACTGGAATTTCCAAATTGTCTTGAGGCAACATATAATGTCAATGCTACAATGTACACTGTATCAGCGATGAAATCAGGTGTTGAATATGGTGCTAAAGAAATCACCAAACAAGTCTACTCTTCCAGCAACAAAGCAACGAAGTTGGAAAACGCTCTGGCAGGTGCATGGGGAATACCACAATACTGGCAGAAAAGTCCAAATCTTCCGATATCCAAAATGAAAATATACATTGATGAGATTATCCACAATGCTTTTGCAGAGGGAAACAGAATATCTGTTCGTACCATTTATGAGGCGTTCAGAAGCAGACCATATGGATTTATGCCTTGTAATCTGACCGCATTTATTTTAGGATTTCTGTTAAAAGAATATGCAGATGGCAGTTATTCTTATAGTGACGGATTCACCAACGAAGTTCTCACGATAAACAAACTGAAAGAAATTGTTTATGAAATTATCAATCTACAAATTACTCCTAATGCACGCTACAAAGAAAAATATATTGTATCAGAAACAGAAGATGAAAAATCCTTTAAAGACGCAACTTCCCGCATTTTTGCTATTCCCCGTAATTTATGTTCTTCTATTGAACAGACCCGTGAACGTATCCGTAGTCAAATGAAAAAGTTGTCATTTCCATTATGGACTTTAGAATTTGCTCTAAATGACAAATCTTTAAAATCTAATCCCAATATTCTTGAAACATTGATTGAATATTATTGTGGAATAGCCAACAGTAATAATTTGAACTTGTCTTTTCTGAAGACGGATAATGATATCGCACTGGCTATTGGAAAACTTTGTCGGGAAAATCCGACAGCGATTGAAGATTTACAATCGTTAATGACAAAGGACAACTGTACACAGGGAATGGATACCTATATCCATTCATTTGAAAACGGTGAGTTAATTATGCTTGCTAACAATGTTGGCGATAACGGACAGTATATCAATGTACTGCGGAAAAAATTTGACGCTGATGAAGCAAATTGGGTATGGAATAAAGAAACAGTTGAGCAAAAAATCCGTGAGGTAATTTTGGAATACAGAATTATTAATGAAAGTAATCAGGTATTATCCAAAACATTATCTTTTGATAATACTGTCAGCGAATGGTGTGACAAATGTAAATATATCAGAATTTCCTATCTTGCTGCGAAAAACCAATGGGAAGAACTGACACCGTTTATAGAAATGTTGTATCACATCAAAAAAGCAGGAACGATACTGGATTCTCAGAAACAGAAATTTTTTGAGTTGCTTTCTGTTCATAAAGAAAAATTCCGCAATTTTTACAATAATCAGATAATATTGTTTAAACGGATATGTGATTACTATTTAGAAGGTCTGACAGAAGAAGAAATCAAAGAATTATATCAGAAACTTCCTGCCGGAACATTTACTTATGATAAACAAACCTATATGAAATTAGTTCATGATAAAGTAGAAGAATACAAAAACAGTTTAGGCAGTCAAAAACTTAAAACACTCTGGTTGGAAAAAACGGGTACAACATCTCCTCGTGAATGGTCAAAAATACACTGTATGCCAATTTTATGTCTGATTCCCGATAAAGAAATACAACAAGCTAGAGAAACTTTTAATGCTATACATACTGCTCACCCAAGTTCAAATGCGATAGAAAAAGCCATTGCCTATCTCGAAAAAGCGACATTTTTTAGTGCAATGGCTGATGAAGAAAAGTTAGATGATATATTCTGCCGTGAAATCATCAAAAATTACTCTGTGGTTCTGAAAGATGTTAAAAACGTTAAGAATTATTTAAGTACCCGTGTTATCTCACAGCCTTATGATTGGTTCGGACTTCCTGAAATTGAAAAGAAAATTAAAAGTATGGCAGAAGATGTTTATATTCGTGAAGGTTGCAACAAGGCTTTGGAAGTTATTGACGAAATGGAAATCTCTGATGTAAAAAGATATCTTAAAGAGTTGGTAAGAGAAAATATGACAGTAGGAATAGAAATTATTAAAGAAAAATTCGGGAGTTAATGATGAATATTGACCAGTGTATAAAGAAAATCGACAGATACTTGAAAAAGACAAATGTACAGCCTTTTATTGTTGATGTGCCGTCAAAAGAAATTTTACATAGGTTAGTTACCAATTATAATGTAGGGGATAATATATTTCGTGATGCATCATTTTACTGCAAGGCTGATGAATATCCAAAAATTGATACATTACTCAATGATGTTGCTAAAGAAAGAAGATGTATTTTTATTACAGGACTTTCTTCTTTTCTAAAGTTGCATGGTGAAGAATATGTGAAAGAAAGTTTACAAAATATTCTCAATATGACAATTATTGGTCGTGTGATTTTTATTACCTATCAATGCAAACCATTTTTGTTGATTAATGACCCAAGAATACAACCGAGAGTTTGTATCGTAGATGGTTTATCTGACAATATTCCCAAAATCATTTTTTTAAAAGATGGAAGTTTGCTTTCTAAGAAAGATGTTTTGATAGATGGAATTCAGAACATATCGTTTATTGTAGAAGAAAGTAATTACGATTTAGTATGTATGAAAACCAATAAGACAAATCTTACCTATCCGAAATCATTATTATTTATTGTAACGATAAATAATGCTTATGAAGTACTCCTACAATATGATTTGACAACAGCACAGCTTAAAGAAACATTAGGAAATGATGAACAGTGGAAATATGCACTTAGTTTGTTTCGTAGTAAAAGCCGTTGGGAAGATGTTATTGATTCTGAGTTTGGTAACCACAAAAATTTAGAGTTGGTTATGCCAAGTTTTTCTGATTTCAGTAATGAGAAAAAATGGCTGTTTTTTATTGCTTTGCATTTATTTGGTGCAAAAAATAACTGGTGTTTGGATTTTGCGTCATCGAAAGCAAAATCACAAGAAGACCTTATCAGACAAATATACAGAGGTTTGTTAGATATCTCCTATAAAAACAGTAACTTTGAAGATTATTATATGTCGAGAAAGCAAATCGTGTCTTATTTGAAAAATACGAATGATGAAATAGCCGATTATTGTCAGTTACTTCTTTCAAGGGGAAAAGAGGCTATCTATTATCTTACCGATAACTCAGACAGAGAAAAAGAATATATTTTTTTCCTTTTGGATAAATATGCGTTTGAGTATACAAAAGAATATATTATGTCCGCTTTGAAGATAGTATATCCTGACCTTTACGATTATTTACAGCCATTTAATTTTAACAATGATTTTTTGAATACATATTTTCAAAGTTACAAATATCAGAAAATATGCAATAAAGTATTTTCTGAATTTGAAAAAATGGTTATTGAACAATCAGAAAAGCGTGATTATAACCGCCTTTTGCCGAAACGGTCTTCAAAAATAGAAACTATCCGCAAAGATAAATCAATGTTGTATTTTGTAGACGCTATGGGAGTAGAATACTTAAGTTTTATCTTATCTGTATGCAAAACATTGAAACTGATGGCTAAAGTAACAGTATGTAGTTGTGAGCTTCCATCTATTACCAGTATGAACAAGGAATTTCTTAATCTTTTTGATGAGGAAAATATTGTCAATATTAAGGAAATTGATGATATTAAACATCACGGAAAACATAATTGCAATTATCAACAGACAAAACTACCTATACATTTATCCGAAGAACTGGCAATATTACGCAGAGTACTTTTAAGAATAAAAGAAAATTTACTTGACGGAAAAGTGCAAAAAGCGATACTGGTTTCTGACCACGGAGCAAGTCGTTTGGCGGTGATACACGAAACGGAGAATATTTGGGAGATGTCCCAAAAAGGCAAATTTTCGGGAAGATGTTGTTTGAAAAGCGATACAGATGTACAACCCGATTACGCTACAGAAGCAGGAAGTTTTTGGGCATTGGCAAATTACGACCGTTTCAAAGGGGGAAGAAAAGCTGATGTTGAAGTACATGGAGGAGCAACTCTGGAAGAAATTACCGTTCCTGTTATCGAAATTACCCACAATCGTGAAGAAATTGAAGTATACCTTATGCCAATAAATACAACTGATTTTCACTTGGACACAATTCCTGAAATTACGGTCAGCTATAGAAAAAAAGCATCTGTTAAAGTGTTTGTTTCTACAAATGTTCAAAATATAACCATTCGTATCAACAGAAAAATATACACTCCGATATCTATGGAAAGTAATTTTTATTATTTTGAAATGCCTGATATCAAAAAAGCAAAAACATATATTGTAGATGTATATACTGACGATAATAGGATAGCGGAAGGACTTTCGCTGATAGTAAAAAAAGAAGGTGCCAGCGAAAAGAATCTGCTGTGAGGAGAGTAATATGGAAGACCTTTTAAGAGAATATTTTGATGAGATGGTAGTATATAAAGATTTAAAAAAGAGTAATTTTTTTGCGTCTTTAGGATTGCCTGCATTTCTAAGAGATTGGGTATTGAGAAAATTTGAAGATGACAAAGGAATTTATGATGTAGATGAAGTGACAGAGTTTATCAATACCTATCTTCCTAAACAAAATGACTGGATTCGTATTAAAAATCGTGTTATTTATGAAAATGAATATGTGAAGATATTAACAAAAATTGCGATTGATATTAATATCACAACAGGAGAAATTTCATTTGCGTTGCCGAATTTCGAGTTGAAAGCCAAAGAAACGATTATAGAACCGCATATATGGGACAGATATAAATCCGAGTTAACCAACGGGCAAGAAATGTGGGGAATTGTAGAGCTTGGCTATCGTATGCCTGATGATACTGTAAAACCAAAACTTCCTGGTAAAATCAAGTTAATCAGTTTTACAAATTTTTGTCCCTATACTATAGATATTGATTATTTTAAAGATGTTAGAAATGAGTTTAAAATTTCTGAATGGATAAATATCATTTTGGGAGCGATTGATTATAATGCTGATGGTTATCAAAATGACGATGAACGCTTAACTATGCTGACAAGACTATTACCTTTTGTAGAAAAGCGTCTGAATTTGTTGGAGTTGGCTCCTAAAGGTACAGGAAAGTCCTATGTATTTGGCAATATCAGTAAATACGGATTGCTTACTGATGGTGGAAAAATCACCCGTACCAAAATGTTTTATGATAAATCCAGAAGAATGCCGGGATTTATCTGTGGTAATGACTTTGTTGCCATTGATGAAGTTAAACTGGTTACTTTTAATGATATTAATGAAATGCGTTCTGTTATGCAAGGATATATGGAACGGGGAAAATTTAATGTAGACGGTTATGAAGGAGAATCTTATGCAGGTGTTGTTTTATTAGGGAATATTAGTCAAGAAAATATGGACGAATATACAAATATGTTTGGAGAATTACCATTATTGTTTCAAGAAAGTGCCTTAATTGACCGTATTCATGGGTTTATTAAGGGCTGGGATATTCCAAAAATGAGTGATAATCTTAAAGTTGCCGGATGGGCATTAAACTCTGAATATTTTTGTTCAGTTATGCACCAGTTACGTGACGATGCGAGTTACAGAGCAATTATAGACCAAATTGTAGAGGTTTCTGATAACGCTTATGTTCGTCACACAGAAGCAGTAAAACGAATAGCAACAGCATACTTGAAATTATTATTTCCAAATGTTCGTTCGGCTACTGATATTAATAAGCGTGAGTTTATACGATATTGTTTGCGACCTGCTGTTAAGATGCGTGAAATTGTTTGGCGACAACTTTCCGAGTTAGATTCCGAATATAAAAATGAAGATAAACAAATGCCGAAATTTACAGTAAAGGATATATAATATGAAAACAGAATGTATCATCTGTGGTAAACAGAGATTAAACAAAGATACTATAGGAATAAATAAAAAATTATTGGGAACAGATATTCAAAATTATTACTGTATGAATTGTTTAGCAGAATATCTTGAGTGTAGTGTGGAGGAATTGTTGGATAAAATTGAAGAATTTAAAGAACAGGGGTGTACTTTGTTTTCTTGAGGT
>CACYDZ010000062.1 GCA_902773265.1 uncultured Ruminococcus sp. | reverse complement strand
GGCAACCATGCTCAGGGTGTTGCCAGGGCTGCTACCAAAATGGGTATTAAATCTTTGATTTGTATTCCGGATTCTGCTCCTATCAGGAAAATTGAAGCGACTAAAAGACTTGGTGCAGAAGTTTGTCTGGTCAAGGGAACTTACGACGATGCTTATGCCAAAGCCGTTGAACTGCAACAGGAAAGCGGTGCTACTTTTATTCACCCATTTGACGATGAACTGGTTATCGCAGGACAAGGTACTATCGGTCTGGAAATTATCAATCAGAAACCTGATATTGATGCTATACTTGTTCCTGTTGGCGGTGGCGGACTGATTGCCGGTGTTGCATTTGCTGTCAAATCGCTTGACCCCAGAATTAAAATTTACGGTGTTCAGGCAACAGGAGCTCCTTCCATGGTCAACAGTATTAAAGACGGCAACATCGAAACGCTGGACTCTGTACATACTTTTCAGGACGGTATCGCCGTTAAAACTCCCGGTACACTCACTTATGAGATTGCTCGTCAGTATGTGGACGATTTTATCACTGTTACTGATGACGAATGTGCGGCAGCTATCCTCAAACTGATTGAAAGACAAAAACTCGTTACAGAGGGTGCGGGTGCAAATGCCTTTGCAGGTGTAATGTTCAATAAAATCCCCGAACTTCAAGGTAAAAAAGTCTGCTGTCTGCTGTCAGGAGGTAATATTGATGTAACCATACTCTCCAGAGTAATTAATCGTGGTTTGCAGATGTCAGGTCGTCTGGTGGATTTGACCATCGAACTGCTTGATAAACCCGGTCAATTACAGGAAGTTTCTGAAATTATTGCTACTCTCGGCGGTAATGTCATTACGGTTGCTCATGACCGTGCTGATTTGAATTCGGATATCAATGCCTGCTATCTGCGTATCAGTATGGAAACAAGAAATCATGAACACGCTACTGAAATTAAAAATGCTCTCATCAACAGAGGTTACAGAATTATTATATAATTTGGAGGAATTTCTCATGGAAAAAATCTATACTAAAAATGCACCTGACGCTATCGGTCCTTACTCTCAGGCGGTTGTCAGTAATGGTCTGGTATTTACTTCAGGTCAAATCGCTATCAATCCTGCAACAAATACTGTTGAGGCTGTCACTATCGCTGAACAGACTGAACAGGTGATGAAAAATCTTGGTGCTGTTCTTGAGGCCTCAGGTTCTTCCTATAACAAAGCAATAAAAACAGTCTGTTTTCTTGCCAATATGAGTGACTTCGCTGTTTTTAATGAAATCTATGGCAAATACTTCTCCAGTAAACCTGCCCGTTCCTGTGTAGCTGTCAAGGAACTGCCGAAAGGCGTTCTGGTTGAAGTAGAAGTTATCGCCGAAGTCTGATGTCGATTCAGCTGTGAGAATGAAAAGTTTCTGTCCACTTTTTTCAAAAAGCGGACAGGGACAAAGGGTTCGGTAGATTGTCAAGTCCAGTGCAACAGAAAAATTCATCAGGAAAAGCCACTTCAAGGTACAGATGAGGTCTTGAATGAATAAGATTGACTGCTGTCTGTAATTATTCATCAGAAATTGCTGTAAAATCAAAATCTTTGGGAAAGAAAAATTGTCGGCAACGATATTTCTCCTTTTGATTGATGCAATAATCTCAGGCAACCGGTACAACAGCAACTTTTTCGGAATATACTTATCAAATTCCGTTCCTTTTGTATGTTATAATTATTCTGAAACTTCAACATTGTTATGCGCCTCCTATAATTGTTTTGGATTTAATTATAGAACAGCATATTTTTGTTGGAGTTTCATTATTTTTTTATTTTCTACTGGCACAACGGGTTAATTTTAATAATAGGTATAGACTTTCTCTTTCTTCTGTTGTAAAATGAGTGTAGGATTTCATGGTAATCTCCTTTATATCTGTTTGATATTCAACTTTTATTTTACAACAAAATCACTTTGCAGTCCATATTTTATATTTATTGCACTTGATATTATAATCTACCGTTAATAATGTGGGCAGAACTTTCAGGGACAAGGCTCTTAAATAAGGAGAAGATGATATTGCAGATATTCATAAATTTTATATCTTTTATTATCAATTTTTTTATGAACCTGATAAGATTTATCCGACGGCATTTTATCTGGGTTACAGCAATTCTGTTGTTGAGTATCGGGGTAATCTCCATAGTAGGACAAAGAATAAGCAATAATGTTTCTATGGTATATGTAGAAACAGCAAAATATGAAACGATTCCTCAGACACTCAATACGACAGCCTACATTCTGCGTAACGAAAGCTACATTACCAACGACAGCGGTGGTGTACTCAGTTACAATATAGAAGATTGTGATGCGATTGAAAAAGGCGGTGTCATTGCTAATGTATATGACAATGAAACGGATGCAATCAATTCCATCAACATCAAAAAAATAAACAGCGAAATTGAGAATTTAAGAAAAATCAACACGATGTCAAATGTTGTAGGAGCCTCATTGGAATCCATCAACAAATCTCTGAATACCAATATACAGACATTTATCAGCGATACCAAAAACAACAATTTTACCAAAGCAGCAAAATCGCTGGACAGTCTGTTGTACTCTATGAACGAAAAGCAAATAATTACAGGAAAAATCACCGATTTTAACGAAAGAATTGAAACACTTCAAAATGAAAAGTTGGTACTGGAACAATCTGTCAAACCGTCTGTGGGACAGATTATTTCATCAATAGCAGGTGTATTTACCAGCCATACAGACGGCTATGAAAATCTGTTTGACTATACACAGGTCAGAAATATGACCTACCCTCAGCTCGTCAATATTCAGGAAGCAAATGTCAAAGAACCTTCACAGAATATTATCGGTAAAGTTATTTCTCAGGTCAACTGGTATTTGTGTTGTCCGATAAAGGAGAAAGATGTGGAAAGTCTGAATGAAATTTCCGACAAAGTGGAAATTCTGATTCCCTATGTTTCCACAACGGCCATCAATGCAGACTTTATCGCCGTCAACAATGATTATAACAGTGGTTGTGCTGTGGCGATTTTTGAGTGTAAGGATATGAATACCACTCTGTCCAAAATCCGCAAAGAAGAGGTAAACATTGCCGTTAAGAAGTATGAGGGAATAAAAATTCCGAAAGAGGCAATACACACCGATAAAGTCACACGAACTGTTGATAATAAAGACGGAACAACCCGAACAGAAGAAGCAGAAGTAAAAGGGGTATATATTTTACACGGTAACGAATTGAAATTTCGGGAAATTATCACACTGTACGAAACAGATAAATTTGTATTATGTGATACCAACGAAGAAAACGAGAATTTATTCAGTCACAATACTGTAAAACTGTACGATAAAATTGTTATGGAAGGAACGGATTTATATGCAGGAAAAATTGTTATGCAATCCGCAGAAATTGAATGATATTGAATATAACTACCGAAAAATAGAAGAAAATATTAGTCATTGTGCGATGAATGTCGGGAGAAGAAGAGAAGACATTATTTTTCTGGCAGCGACTAAAACAGTAGAAGTGGAATATATCAACTATGCTGTCAGTTTAGGACTATCTTATATAGGTGAGAACAAAGTACAGGAATTGTTGAGCAAATACGATAACTACAATCTTGAAAATTGTTCGCTTCAGTTTATAGGACATATGCAAAGCAATAAGATACGGCAGATTGTGGATAAGGTAGACATGATACAATCCATAGACAGTGTAAAATTAATTCAGGAACTTTCCAGACAAAGCAAAAAATACAACAAGACCACAGATATTTTACTGGAAGTCAACATAGGAAAAGAAGAGAGTAAATCGGGCATATTCCCCGAAAGACTGGAAGAACTCTGTTATGAAGCAAGTCAGACAGAGAATATCAGGGTGCGGGGACTGATGACGATACCGCCGATTTGTGAGGATAAGCAAAAAATTTCAGCATATTTTTCAGATATGTATAAATTGTTTGTTGACATGAAAGGCAAAAATATGGATAATATAGATATGACTTATTTATCTATGGGAATGTCCTCAGATTACGAAGAAGCCATCAAATGCGGAGCGAACATGGTAAGGATAGGGTCATCGCTTTTTGGAGCAAGGGTTTACCGATAAAACAGATTTCGGAGGATAAGGATATGAGAAAATTTTCGGACAGATTCAGGGAATTATGGAATCAGGACGACCTTGATGACGAGTACGAAGAAGACGAATATGACGAAGAAGAAAATAATACCGATTATTTATATGAAAGAGAACACCGCTCATCAGCAAGAGGAAGAAGAGATACAGAAACAGCACAGAGAAGAAACAAAGGAAAACGACATTCAGAGAGAAAAACCCGCAGTACAGAAGAAGAACTGGAAGATGATTTTATGAGCAGATATACAGCCACAGAGTCTGTCCGTTCACAAAATCATAACAATGATGCTTATGGCAGTTACAATTATCAGTCTGACAGTGATTATGGCAGTTACGGTAACAGCAGTAATGATTACAGCAATACATCATCGGGTTATCATAAAAACTATGATAATTCTACACCTGAGTACAAATACAGCAACAGTACAAACAATTACCACAGCAGTACAAGCAGTTACAACAGTGACAAAACCTTTTTTGACATTAATGCCACAACAAAATTGCGTGTCGTGTGTGTAAAACCACAGTCATACGGAAATGACATCAAATACATAGCTGACCAGTTGATAGAAAATTATACGATATTACTCAATTTTGAAGAAACCCCCAAACATGATATTCGCAGTATTATTGATTTTATCAGTGGCTGTGCCTATGTCAAGCACGGAAAAGTACAGCGTATAGCCAAAAATATCTTTATTGTTACTCCTGACAATGTGGAACTTAAAGGCGACAGTCTGATAGGTGAGCTTGCCAACAACGGAGTACTGATTGTCGAATAATGCACTATGGACAAGGACAACTTACTCACCGCCAGAATAGAGGACGGCATCGTTTTATCCGCAAAAACACAATATCCGCATTTCATCGGCTTTCTGAACGAACACGAACAGGCATTAGCATTACAGTATCTTTCAAGAAAGAAAGGAGTTTGTTACAGTACTTTCGGCGGTTATCCCGACAGCGAACGGAAATTACTGGCAATAACAGATAATTACGCAGTGGCAGAAGAATATGCTTATCCTATCGGTGCAATATGCTTTGTGTATGATAGCAGATACCAACTCACTCACCGTGATTTTCTGGGAACAATGATGGCACTGGGCATTAAACGGGAATCCATCGGCGATATTCTGGTAACAGACGGTATGGCGATTGCCTTTGTCAAAGAAGAAATCAAGGATTATGTTATCCGTCAGATACAGAAGATAGGCAGGACGGGAGTAACACTCAGCGAATGGAACAGCAGTATGCCTTTGCCCGTGACAAAGCATTTTGAAGAGCATACCTATACAGTAGCATCTGCCAGACTGGACAGTATCGTTTCGGCGATAGTACCACTAAGCAGAGAAAAATCCGCCGTACTTATCCGACAAGGTATGGTATTTGTGAACGGTCTGGAGGTCAGAAATGTCAGTCACAATATAAAAGGCAAAGATATCATTTCGGTAAGAGGAAAAGGGAAATTTATGGTAGAAGCCTTTTCGGGAATGACGAGAAAGGGCAGACTGAAAATAGATATCAAAAAATACAGATAAGGAAGTGCATAAAAATGATAAGCATTGAAGAAGCGAAGAATATACAGTTCAGAAAATCCATGAGTGGTTACAACAAAGATGAGGTAGATAAATTCGTCAGCGAAGTTGTTGCTACACTAGAGCAGAATAAAAAAGAAAAAGTAGAGCTTGTCAAGAAACTGGACATCTTAGCCAAAAGAATAGAAAAATACCGCAAAGATGAAGAAAGCGTAAGAGGAGCATTAATCCGTGCGGAGAAGGTCAAAGGTTCAGCGGTCAAAGAGGCAGAAGAAAAAGTTTCAGCTTTATTGGAAGAGGCAAAAGCGGAAGCAAAGCGGATTGTTTATGATGCCAATATGAGTGTTGAGAACAAAAAGACGGATTATTTACGCTTACAGGCGGATGCAGTAGTATTGCGTGAGCAGTTGCTGGAATTATACAACAATCACATCAAGATGTTGGAGGACTTACCGACCACAGCAGATATCAACAGTATGAAAGCTGAACTTGACAGGAAATATCCGACGGAGAATATCAAGTCACCGACAGAAGAAGCACAGCCTCAACCTGTCACAGAAGAAGAAATCGCCAAAGCGGTAGCCGCACAGGTTTCAGAAAAAGTGCTGGAGAAATCAGCGGTAGAACAGGCAAGAGAACAGCTGAAAACCGCTAATTAAATAAAAATTCCACAAAGTTCAGTTATGACAACGAAAAGTCTTTGTCCACTTTTTTTCAAAAAGTGGTAGGGGGTCAAGGGAACTTTGTCCTCTTGTGGGATTTTAAAGGGCAACGCCCTTTAACGGATAAAAAATGCAAACAAAATTTGCGTAAGCAAATTTTGTCAAAAACACCGTTTTCAGTTCCGGAATCCTGAATGAATACAGCAACAGGCGGAGCAGGTAACAGAGAAACTACCTGTTTCGCCTGTTGTTTGAGAAAAGGAGAAATCATGATGACAATGTTAATTCTGTCTGTAATTGTGGTAGTGGCGGACTTTATTTTCAAGCAGTTAGCCGTTGCATATCTGAAAAACGGAGAGGTTTATACTGTTCTTGGAGGGCTTGTCAGACTGGAATATGTAGAGAACAGAGGCATGGCATTTGGAATGTTGCAGAATTTCAGATGGTTTTTCATTATTTTCACACTGGCGATTATTCTGGCAGCAATAATTTATGTGATAAAGACAAAACCACAATCCCGTTTTTTAAAGACAGCATTATCGCTGATTATCGGCGGAGGTATCGGTAATCTGATAGACAGAGTAATTATGGGGTATGTCGTAGACTATATTCAGCTATCGTTTTTCAACCCCGTGTGCAATTTTGCAGATTACTGCATCACCATAGGAACGGCATTGTTATTGATATACATTATATTTTTCACGCAGAATGAAACAAAGCAAAAGGAATAAGCTATGGATTTTTACACTTTTACCGTAACGCAGCCGACAGACATTCAGAAACGAGCAGATAAATTCTTAACAGAGCAACTCGAAGAGATAAGCCGTTCATCATTACAGAATTATTTTCTTGACGGAAATATCACTGTAAACGGTAAAGCCGTCGCTAAAAATTACAAGTTGCGACAAGGAGATACTATTGAAGTTATCATTCCCGAACCGGTAGAGCTGGAAACCGTTGCCGAAAACATACCATTGGATATTCTTTATGAAGACAGTGATGTTATCGTTGTCAACAAGCCGAAAGGTATGGTAGTACATCCTGCCGTAGGCAACTATACAGGAACACTTGTCAATGCGTTGCTGTACCACTGTAAAGACAGCCTGTCAGGAATTAACGGAGTATTGCGACCGGGAATTGTTCACCGCATAGATAAGAACACAAGCGGATTACTTATGGTTGCCAAAAATGACAATGCTCACCGCATATTAGCCGAACAAATCAAAGACCATAGTTTTACCCGTGTATATGAAACAGTAGTTTACGGCAACATCAAAGAGGACAGCGGAACAATCAACCAGCCGATAGGACGCAACCCGAAAGACCGTAAAAAGATGGCAGTTATTACGACAAATTCCCGACAAGCCATCACTCATTTCCATGTACTGGAGCGTTTTCAGGAGTTTACCCATCTGGAAGTCACCTTAGAAACAGGACGGACACATCAAATCAGAGTACATATGGCTTATATCAATCACCCCGTAGCGGGGGACGATGTTTACGGTGTCAAAAAAATCATCACCAAATTGAACGGACAATGCCTTCATGCCCGAAAAATAGGTTTTATTCACCCCACAACAGGTAAATATATGGAATTTCATTCCGCCTTGCCAAAATATTTCACCGACTTTCTCACCGAACTTCATCACCGCTATAAGATTTGAACCAAAACTTGCTATCGCAAATTTTCATAAAAGTTTTTGTCCACTTTTTTCAAAAAGTGGGCAGGGTCAAGGGGTGGCAGCCCCTTGTAGGATTGTTAAGGGCAACGCCCTTAACAAAAAACAAAAGGAGTAAAAAAGTTATGTTGTTTTCAAGTTCGACCTTTCTGTTTGTGTTTTTGCCACTGGTCATCATGTTTTACTACTCTTTTTTCAGACACAGCAGACGGTTACAGAACATCTTTTTATTGATAGCCAGCCTGATTTTCTATGCGTGGGGAGAACCGTCATTTGTATTTGTCATGCTGGGGTCAATCATAGTGAACTATTCATTCGGATTGCTGGTAGATTATTTCCGACAGAATAAGAAAAAAAGTAAAATCATACTGGCATTTTCTGTTGTATTTAATCTGATTTTACTTTTCATTTTCAAGTATCTGACTTTCACCGTAGAAAATATCAACAGTATTTTTGGATTATCACTGAATATAGGTCTTAATATTACTTTGCCATTAGGGATATCTTTTTTCACTTTTCAGGCGATGTCCTATGTGATAGATGTTTATCGGGGCAACGAGGTACAGAAAAATCCCCTGAATGTCGGATTATACATAGCTTTTTTTCCGCAGCTGATAGCAGGACCGATAGTCCGTTATGAAACGGTAGCATACCAGATTAACCACCGCAAAGAAAATTTCACCATGTTTTCTGACGGTGTCACACGCTTTATTGCAGGACTTGGCAAAAAAGTACTGATTGCCAACACAATGGCTGTTGTTGCGGACAACACCTTCAACAGTAATATCAGCAAGTTATCTGTGGCATTTGCGTGGTTAGGCGCAATAGCTTATACCTTTCAGATTTTTTTTGATTTCAGCGGATACAGTGATATGGCAATAGGGCTGGGAAAGATGTTCGGGTTTGAATTTTCCGAAAACTTTGACTACCCTTACATTTCCACCTCTATCACGGAATTCTGGCGGAGATGGCATATTTCTTTAAGTACATGGTTTCGGGACTATGTCTATTTTCCATTAGGAGGAAGCCGTGTCAAAGGAAAATTCCGACTGATAAGAAATCTGTTTGTGGTATGGTTTCTGACAGGTGTATGGCATGGAGCAAACTGGACATTTATGCTATGGGGACTGACTTATTTTCTGTTACTGGTCTTTGAAAAAATCACCAAAATATATAAGTCCCCAAAATTTTTACCGCTGAAATATCTTTACACCATATTTTTTGTGATAATGGGATGGGTGCTTTTCCGTTCAGACACCATCACACAAGCCTATGAGTATATTATAGCGATGTTCGGAGGAAGTGGCATACTGATAGATAACCACGCACTGTTTTTCCTGAAAGAAAACTGGGTATTTTTCCTGTCTGCTGTTCTGTGCAGTACACCGCTTGTTAAGAAAGTTCTCACTAAAGCCGAAAATAAAGGAATAACTTCTTTTCTGGCGATGTTGTTTTTTCTTGCGGTACTGTGGTGCAGTGTATCCTATATTGTCAAAGGAACATACAATCCGTTTATCTACTTTAATTTCTGAGGTGTATACTATTGAAAAAGTTTGACTGTAAAAAAATACTGGCAGTTTTGTTTGTCGGATTTATCATCGTCAGTTTTTCGCTGACATTCTGTATCAATCAGATAGAGATATTCGGCGGATTTTATCGGGGCTATACCAACACGCCACAGGAAAGCAGTATACTGACAAAAATAGGCAATAGTTTTCGGAATTTCGATGCCAGAATGAACAACTTTTTTATATTCCGCAATCAATCAGTAAACACATACGGACTGATACAAAGAATTTCAGGAAGAAAACTGATTGATGATGTAGAGCCGTCTTATTCTGTACTGAAACTCAACAACGGTTATCTGACATTTCGGGGAAATGTCATGATACAAACCGATGGTATTGACACAAGTACAGAAGATGGTGTTATCCGCCTTGATACATTGTGTAAAGAGAATGGAATTGATTATTTTTTTGTCAACGGACTGAGTAAGAATACAAACGATGAAAAGTTGTTGCCTGAATTTTATCCTTATGTTGCTAAAAATAACAGCGAATATGATTTTACAGGAAATTTACAAAAAAAAGGTGTATCCTTATGGGACGCTCAGAAAGAACTTGACAAACAGAAAATCGATAAATACGAACTTTTCTACAAAACAGACCATCACTGGCATGCAAGGGCAGGGTTATGGGTAAGCAAACTTATCAGTTATAATCTCAATGAACAGCTTGGCTATACACTGGAAACAAAGAAACTGGATATTTCACAATACAATATCGAAACTTACAAACAGTCCTTTTTAGGAACACAGGGAAAAAGAGTGGGACAATATTACAGTGATATTGATGATTTTGAACTGATTCTCCCGAAATATGAAACAGACCTCAGTGTAAATTTTGACAAGCAGGGAATAAAGAGAGGAACCTTTGAAGAAGTGCTGATACACCGTGAATCTATCACGCCTGATAATATTCTCAATATTGATGATACAGCATATGATGCATATATGGGTGGAAATCATAATATTGTAGAAATCCATAATCACAAAGTCAATAACGGAAAAAAAGCGTTATTTGTACAGAATTCTTTTGGGTGTGTGGTATCACCGTATCTTTCGCAGATATTCGAGGATATGGTCTGTGTAGATATAAGAGGGTTCAACAGTACGGACAACCGTCTGGAAGATTTTATTTTGCAGGTTTGTCCTGATGTGGTCATAGATATTTGATATTATTGAAGAAAGTAAGGAGAAAATTTTGTGAAGTACAGATATGCTTTATACAGTGTACGGATAGAAAGAGAATTGCGGAAAATTATAGCAGTAAATGACGATGTATATCGGCAACATATTGACATGGACAAGGAATATGGATATGAGAATTACTGTTTGTTAGGAATTATAGAAACGGATTTACCTCCTGATGAACTGATAGAAATACTCGAAGAAGGAGCCGACAGAGCAACATATTACAAAAATAATTTTTTACAGATTATCAAAATCATCAACAAGATGGGATTAAGATAATCAAGAGAAAAAAACGACTGCGGTAATCAAATAACGCAGTCGTTTTTTTGAGATGAAAGGAGGAATTCCGATTATCTCTTTTTACGCTTGTTGTTTCTATTGTTGGCAGGAGCATTGTTTTTAGCAGGTGTAGCAGGAGCAGGTGTTTCTGCTACAGTGTTTTCCTTACCGCTTTCAAGGAACTTGTAAACAATGGCAGCGATTGCCGCACCAATAAGCGGAGCAACAATAAAGACTAAGAGAGAACGCATAGGTTCATTATTGCCACTCAAAGCAGCAACCAGTGCAGGACCAAGACTGCGGGCAGGGTTTACGCTCGTGCCTGTAAGACCGATACCAATAATATGGACAAGGAACAATGTGAAACCGATAACAACACCGGCAAAAGAGCCGTGATTAGCTTTTTTAGAAGTAACACCGAGTATGGTCAGCAAGAAGATGCAGGTAAGAACGATTTCGACAATAAAACCAGCAATGGTATTGTTGCCGACACCAGCAAGACCATTAGTACCAAAACCGCCTGTTTTATCGTTGATACCACCAAGATTGAATATCAGGGCAAGCAATCCTGAACCGGCAAAAGCACCAAAACATTGAGCAATAACATAGCCGACAAAGTCAACAGCCGTCATACCGCCACTAATGAGAACGCCCAATGAAACAGCAGGATTGATATGACAACCTGAGATGTTGCCGATAGAATATGCCATAGCAATAATAGTCATTCCAAAGGCAAAAGCTGTAAGGATATAACCGCTGCCTTTAGCAGCGTCACAACCGACCAGCATAGCTGTACCGCAACCGATGAACACCAGAGTAAATGTACCGATAAATTCCGCAATATACTTTTTCATATATAGACCTCCTTTCTTTAAGATTTGTGGATTGAAAAAAATCCCAACCGCAACACTTATATCATAACACATAATGCCCAAAAAAGCAAATTTATAAACAAAATTGTAAGATTTTTTTTTGAAAATTTATTTACGGTGAATATATTCTGTTCTCCGTATGGAATAATAGCAGACATCACAGAAACCTTGTGTGTTCTTTTCAAACTGATGCAAAGTTCCTTCATAGGTCATGCCGCTTTTTTTCATCACTTTGCCTGAATTGGGATTTTCACAAGCGTGATAGGCATCAATACGGTTGACATCTGTATTTTCAAAGAGAAAAGCGATAATTTTTGTCAGAGCCTGAGAAGTAAAGCCTTTGTGCCACCATTGTTTACCGATACAGTAGCCAACCGTCATAGAAGCGGTTTCTTCATTTATTCTGGCAACACCAATACTTCCTATGGGATGATTGTTGTTAGTTTTAGGCACGATTGCCCACTGATAGTAGTTGTTATTTTGATAACTGTTCACCCAATCTTTAAGAACAGCTTGTGTTACACGGATATCCGTATGCGGTGTCCATGTAAGATATCTGGTTACATCAGGGTCAGTTACCCAGTTTTCATACATAGCGATATCATCAGCAAGAGTAAATTTTCTTAAAATAAGGTCATCCGTTTCTAACATTTGTGTTCCACAATGTTGCATAATACTTTCCTCCTATACTATCTATAAGCAGACCGCTTTTCTGAATAATGGCAACTGCTTTTTTGATAAGTTCATCTTTTTCTGTTGTATCCGTATATAACCAATGAATTGCTTTATCCCGCCTAAACCATGTCAG
>CACYDZ010000061.1 GCA_902773265.1 uncultured Ruminococcus sp. | reverse complement strand
GTTTAAGGGCGTTGCCCTTAAAAATCCCACAAGGGGCGTTGCCCCTTGACCCCACGAACTTTTTGAAAAAAGTTCGACAAAAACTTTCAGTTGTCACCGCTGAAAGTCGGATAATCATTCCGAACAGAGAGGAAGTGGGAAGATGGCAGAAAATACGGATTTGCTGGGAGAAATCAGGTTGCCGTACAATATGGAAGCCGAACAGTCTGTATTAGGGGTTATCATGATGGATAACGACTGTATGGATATTGTAGCGGAGATTATCCCGAACAAAGATTACTTTTACCTGTCAGACCATAAGTTAATTTATGGAAGTATACTGTCGTTATACAATCGTGGAAAAGCGATGGATGTAGTGACGGTGCTGAACGAACTGCGGAAAAGCGGTGCTTTTACCGACAGTGACGGTCGTGCTTATTTTATGCAGATTGCCGATACCACACCCCATATCGGTCATGCCAGAGAATATGCCAACATTGTCAGGGAAACCTATGAAACAAGACGGCTGATTATTGCGGCTAAGACTATCATTGAGGAGTCCACAGAGGGAAATTATACTTCTCAGCAGTTATTGGATAATGCCGAACAGAAAATTTACGATATACGCAAAGGAACAGACACCAAAAGTCTGGAACATATTGAAGGTGTCATTTATCAGACGCTTTCCCGATTAGATGCACTCAATTCACCTGATGAGGACAAGGCGAAACCGATATCTTCAGGTATTGCGGATTTGGACAGGGTTATCACAGGACTGAACCGTTCTGACCTGATTTTACTGGCGGCTCGTCCGGGTATGGGAAAGACCTCATTTGCCTTGAATATAGCCCGTCATGTTGCCACAAAGCTGAAACAGAAAGTGGCTTTTTTTTCTCTGGAAATGACCAAAGAACAATTAGTTTCCCGTTTACTTTCGACAGAGGGACTGATTGAGGGAACAAAACTGCGTTCGGGAAAACTGGACAATGACGAATGGGCAAGACTGATGGAAGCGGCAGAAATTTTAAGTCACGCCAATATGTATCTTGATGAAACGACTATGCTGACCGTTCCTGCGATGAAAGCCAAATTACGCCGTCTGAAAGATGTGGATTTGGTAGTGATTGACTATCTCCAGCTTATGGGGAGTACTTTGCGGACAGAAAATCTTGTACAGATTGTCGGTGAAAATACAAGAGCCTTGAAAAGTATGGCAAAAGAACTTCATGTACCGGTTATTTTGCTGTCACAGTTATCCCGTGCCAGCGAACAGAGAGCCGAACACCGTCCAATGCTTTCCGACCTGCGTGATTCAGGGTCTATCGAACAGGATGCGGATATTGTGTTGTTTCTCTATCGTGAGGGATATTATCACGACAAAAATACTCCTGATACAGATGAAGTGGATATGAACAGGGGAGAATGTATTGTTGCCAAAAACCGTCACGGCGAAACCAACACCGTCAGACTGCACTGGCAGGGAGAGTTTATGCGTTTCACCTCTCAGGAGGATAACCGCTATGAGTGAACCTGTCAGAGATATTATTCTCCGAACCGTCACCGACAGCGGTATGATAGATTATGGCGACAGAATTATTGTGGGTGTGTCAGGGGGAGCGGACTCTCTTTGTCTGTTGCATTTTCTGACCACGATACAAGAGGATTTGGCTTTGGAGATTGTTGTTGCCCATATCAACCACAATCTGCGTGGAGAAGAAGCGTTGCGTGACCAGAGGGTTGTGGAAGAATTTTGTCGGGAAAGGGCTGTCCGTTGCGAGGTAAAGAGTGTCGATGTCGGACAGCTGGCACGGGAAAACGGTGAAAGCAGTGAGGAATGTGGCAGACGCATACGCTATGGATTTTTTGCCGAACTTTCCCACAGCGGCGGTAAAATCGCTACTGCACATACGCTGTCCGACAGTGTGGAAACCGTCCTGTTTCATCTGGTACGGGGAACTTCTCTGAACGGTCTTATCGGTATTCCTGAAAAGCGTGACAATATTATCCGTCCGCTTATCCGTATCACCCGCACACAGGTGGAAGAATACTGTCGGGAAAATCATATTGCCTATGTCACGGATTCTACCAATCTTCAAAATCACTACAACCGCAACAAAATCCGCAATATCGTCACGCCTGTTTTCAAAGAAATCAATCCGTCTTTTGAAACGGCTGTCGGCAGACTTTGTGAAAGTGCAAAAAATTATCTGGATTTTGTCATGCAGACGGCAGAACAGGTCATAAATAAATCACGCATAAAACAGAATACTATAACTATGTACCGTTGTGAAGATTTACGGCAGTGTCACCGTACCGTTTTACGACAGATAATTCTTATGGTGTTTCAGCGGGCAGGGTGCTATACCTATGAGGAGAAGCACATTCTTTTAACCGAAAAGGCAGTTCTCCAAAACGGTGGGACAGTGGATTTGCCGAAAAATTACAGTGCCGTTGTCCGTCAGGGAAATCTCAGGGTATACCGTAAAGTACAGCAGTCTCAAATTCTGATACCTTTTCCCGAAACTGACAGCGAATTTAGGATTAATCAACAAAAATTTACGGTTAAATTTCTTACAAAAGAGGAATTTGACAAAAATATCAGCGTTCACAATTTATTATTCAAAAATGCGTTGGATTGTGATATACTACAATCTGAAATTTTTATCAGAACAAGAAAAACGGCAGACCGCTTTCTGCAAAGAAACAGAGGTGTGGAAAAGTCCGTAAAGCGTCTGTTCAATGAGGCGAAAATACCGTCTGAACAGCGAAGCAGTGTTTTATTGGTTGCACAGGACAGCGAAGTTTTATGGATTGACGGGTTCGGCGTATCGGAAAGGGCTTGTGTAAAGCCGACTACCCGAAAGATTGCTTTGATTACTGTAAGGTCTGTACGGAGTGGGGGATAGCGAATGGAAAAAAATTATTTGCCGAAAAATTTCAGTCGTATTTTACTGAACGAAAGTCAGATTGAAAAAATCGTCAGCACACTGGCAGAGCATATCAACCATGATTTTCGGGGAAAAGAACTGATGGTTGTGGGAATACTCAAGGGCAGTTTCATGTTCATGTCTGATTTGGTGAAAAAACTAGATGTACCTTGTTGTATAGACTTCATGTCGGTATCGAGTTACGGCAGCGGCACACAGTCCGGCGGAAGGGTGAATATTGTCAAGGATTTATCCGAATCCGTCAGCGGAAAAGATGTGCTTGTTGTGGAAGATATCATTGATTCGGGCATTACGCTGGATTTCATCATCAAGCATATCCTCAACAAAGGTGCAGAAAGTGTATCGCTTTGCACATTACTCAATAAACCCGAAAGACGAAAAAAGGCTGTTCCTGTAAAGTACTGGGGTTATGAAATTGATAATGAATTTGTTATCGGTTACGGTATGGACTATGCCGAAAAGTATAGAAATTTACCTTTTATTGGCGTTATCAATGAAGAATAACCGTATATGTCTGCACCGAACGAAGTGAGCCGAAAAAGTTTTTGTCGAACTTTTTTCAAAACGTTCGTGGGGTCAAGGGGCAACGCCCCTTGTGGGATTTTAAAGGGCAACGCCCTTTAACCGGCTAAAAAATCAAATCAAAATCTGCGTAAGCAGATTTTGTCCATGTGAACATAAAGCCAATTTGTAAAAGGAGTGAATGTGCTTGAGTAAGGAAAGCAAAAATAACGGCAGTAACCGTAACAGAAATTCATCTAATCACGGTATGGGCAGATTTCTGCTGATATTTGCCGTACTGATAGCGGTAATTCTGATGGTTGCCTTTGCGTTCAACAGTCAGCCGACAGAAAAACATCTCTATTCCGATATTATGGGCTACTTTGAAAGACTGGAAGTCAAAGCCTTTCAGATTGACCTCACCAGCGGAAAATTACAGATGCAGCTGCGTTCAGACGCAAAAATCCAGAATCATATGGTCTATAATAATACGGAAAATTCCGGTTTTTTCAGTCTTGGCAAAAGTACCTCTGTAAAAAATGTCGAACCGAATGCCAAACATAAGGGTCTTGGCAATCTCACCAAAGACGGTGATGAAACCAATGGGGCTATCCTGACCTATGATTTGCCCGATATCTCCATATTCTGGAATATGCTGATGGGAAATGTCGGCAACGGACAGTCAAAAAACCTCATCAATGCCTATAACGAAAAATATCCCGATAATCCGATGGTCTACAATTACGGCAAATCCGCAGACAACAGCTGGCTGTTTGATTTTATCCCCACATTGTTGCTGATAGTCATTATGATAGTCTTCTGGCTGTTCATCATGAAGAGAATGTCGGGATTTGGTGACCCCACAAAGTCAATGGGCTTTGGCAAGGCGAAAATCAAAAATCTCAATGACGAAAAACGCAAAACCACTTTTGCCGATGTTGCGGGAGCTGACGAGGAAAAAGAAGAACTGGAAGAAATTGTCGAATTTCTCAAAGACGGCAGTCGTTTCAACACGCTTGGAGCAAGAATACCGAAAGGTGTCTTGTTGGTAGGCCCTCCGGGAACAGGTAAGACCTTGCTTGCCAGAGCGGTTGCGGGTGAAGCAGGTGTACCATTCTTTTCCATTTCGGGTTCAGACTTTGTGGAGATGTTTGTCGGTGTGGGTGCGTCCAGAGTGCGTGACCTCTTTGACCAGGCAAAGAAAAACAGTCCCTGTATCATTTTCATTGATGAAATAGATGCGGTAGGTCGTCAGCGTGGAGCAGGTGTCGGCGGCGGCAACGATGAGCGTGAACAGACCCTTAACCAGTTGCTTGTCGAAATGGACGGCTTTGGTATCAATGAGGGCATTATCATTATTGCGGCAACCAACCGTCCTGATGTGCTTGACCCCGCTTTAATGCGTCCGGGTCGTTTTGACAGACAGGTTGTTGTCAACTATCCCGATATCAAGGGCAGAAAGGAAATTCTCAAAGTCCATGCCAAAGATAAACCTCTTGCACCCGATGTCAAGCTGGAAGTTATCGCAGGTACTACCGCAGGTTTTACGGGTGCCGATTTGGAAAACTTACTCAACGAAGCGGCTTTGCAGGCGGCTAAGAAAAATCTCAAGGCTATCACCATGAAAGAAATTCAGGACGCTATGATGAAAGTGGTTGTCGGTTCGGAAAAGAAGTCCAGAGTGCTTTCCGAAAGAGAAAAGAAACTTACCGCTTATCATGAAGCCGGTCATGCGATTGCTTTCCATGAATGTCCTACACAAGACCCTGTACACGAAATTTCCATTATTCCGCGTGGTCTGGCAGGCGGTTACACCATGCCTCAGCCTACCGAAGATAAAAGCTATAAGTCCAAAAAGACTATGGAAGAAGATATTGTTGTCAGTCTTGGCGGGCGTGTGGCAGAGGCACTCATCTTGGGCGATATCTCCACAGGTGCGTCAAACGATATCGAAAAGGCAACCGATACCGCCAGAGCGATGGTTACCCGTTATGGTATGAGTGATGTGATAGGGCCTATCAATTATGCAGGCGGGCAGGAAGTATTTCTCGGCAGGGATATGGTACAGTCCAAAGATTTCTCCGAAACTACCTCCGCTGAAATCGACAGGGAAGTTCACCGCATTATTATGGACGCTTACAGGCGTACGGAAGAAATTCTCAACAGTAATATTGATAAACTTCATATTACCGCACAGTATCTGATGAAACATGAAAAAATGAACGGCGATACCTTTGCCAAAGTCATGGACGGAACTTTTGTGGAAGAACCTGATACCGCTGAACCTGAAGTCTTTGAAACCAGCCTTGACGATGATGAAGAATAAACCAATCCCATTAAAAAGCTGTCTGATGGAAA
Source organism: uncultured Ruminococcus sp. (assembly GCA_902773265.1). Taxonomy (GTDB): domain Bacteria; phylum Bacillota; class Clostridia; order Oscillospirales; family Acutalibacteraceae; genus CAG-964. Next base: position 79 of record CACYDZ010000061.1, on the reverse strand, counting down.
ATCAGACAGCTTTTTTTGATGAATAATTCGTTAAAGGGTTTTGTCCTATATGTACTAACATAAATATAATAAGCAATGC
>CACYDZ010000060.1 GCA_902773265.1 uncultured Ruminococcus sp. | reverse complement strand
ACTTCGTTCGGATTGTTTATCACAAGTTCAGCTGTGACAATTAAAAGTTTCGGTCAAGCCTTTTCAAAGGCTTGTGGGGTCAAGGGGTAAAACCCCTTGTGGGATTTTTAAGGGCAAAGCCCTTAAACTCCCCGTAAAAATCCAAAATCTGCGTAAGCAGATTTTGACATTAATTCATCTGTAAATCAAATTCATAAGTGATGGTATAGAAAAGTTCTTTGACAATATCTTCCAGTTCTTCCGTATCGACAACCTCATCTGTTGAAGCCGTCAATATAATCACCGCTTCCTGTCCCTCTGTGGTATGAACTACCACACAACTTTCTTTGGTCTTGTTTGGCATTTCATAGGTAATCAGTCTGCCGTCATCTTTGTTTTTGGAAAGTTTCACTCCCTCTCTGAAAATCTCCTGACTGCGACCCTTTACTGCCTTATATTCTTCTTCGCTGTCGGCTGACAACTTATATTCAGCAGACAGGTTTATTACATTACCTCCAGTGTCTGTTACAGAATATATCACACCACTGACATTATCCGCTGAATAAACCGCACCGTCACTAAGAAAAGTATATCCTGACGGTATATTGACATACACTTTGGTTTCCGCATCAGTGTAAAGCAACTTTCTTTTATTGTTTTCCGAAACTTCTTGTGCTTCTGAACTTTCTGTGGGTATCTTGTTCTTTTTGCTCCTATTCAATCCCATAGATATCGTTTCACGCCAGTATTTTTCCGCTTTGCGTTTACCATTCTCTTTCATTTCCTTTTCCATGTTCCACGCAAAACCAATTATCCCCACTAAAAGCATGACTATCAACAAAATGAAAATTCCTATAATAATACCATGATTTTTCTTGTTTGGTGGGGTAAGTGCGGATTCATTATAGTAGATGTGTCTTTTTTCGGGCGAAAGTTCCTGCACTTCCACAGAGTCATTATTCAGGTGATTATCCTGATAATTATTATTATTCATTTTCAAAACCTCCTTATATCAGTCTGCATTTGTCAAAAATTTTCGGATAAACTCCGATAATCAGAAAAGCCACTATCGTATAGCGAATAGTCCGCACAATAAAGGCAAACCATGATACTTCTTCCAGAAATTCTGATGAAAACGGCAGTTTCAGTACAAACGACAACAGGAAAAATAAAATAATCCCTCCCAGAATACGACTTATACTCTTTAAAATACTGCGTGTATTTTCAAACTGAACAAATTTCTGTTCAAACATATAACCCAGATTAAATCCTAAAGTCAGACCTAACAGCGTAAAATATTCGCTGTCCCGACAGTAAAACAGACCTGTTAAAGTCATCACCATGATTAATACAAAAATCCATCTTTTGTTTGTCAGCTTGTTATACAGCCACGATATCAGAAATACCGAAACAATACCTACCAGCCACCCCCCTATCACATCAGTAGGATAATGTACACCAAAATATATTCGGGAAAAACCCACAAAAAACGGTATCACAAAGGCAATCACTAAAAACAGTTTTCTTCTGAACCAATATGCCAATGCACCGAATGTCGTTGAGGAAAGAGCTGAATGAGCACTCGGACACGAATACCCTTGTAATACGGTACTCATCACATCTTTTCCACTGTGAGCAGGACGAATACATTTTATCGTAGAATTATCCATATACGGTCGGCGACGGACAGCCAGTCCCTTTATCTGTACACAAACACTCAGCGAAAACAATAAGCTCAGCGAAATGGGTTTAGCCTTTTCCTTATCCCAGCACCAGTACGCAAAACCGATAATCCCTATTAAAAAGATTTCTTCCCCGAACATACTGAAAAATGTGGCTATTGCGGTTACAACAGGATTTTCAAAGGATTGTAACCACTCCATAAAATGAACTTCCCAATCAAAATAAAAAATGTTTCCCAAAGAGTTCCCCCCTTTTTATAGTGGAATAAAATACGGACAGATATTCTCATAAGTACCGTCTTTCATACGGAAACCTTTCGGAATAGTGCCTAATTGCTGAAAGCCAAGATTTTCGTACAATTTTCGGGCAGACAAATTACTTTCCACAACGGCATTGAACTGTAAAACAGAAAAACCTAGCCGTTTAGCTGTCCTCATACAGTGCTGAACCAGACTTTTACCGATATGCTTTCCACGACTTGACATCGCAACCGCATAGCTTGCATTCGCAATATGACCACATCTTCCCACATTGTTTGGGTGAAGAATATATAATCCCAGAATATTCCCCGCATCATCGACAGCAACACCTGTATAACTTTGTGATGCAAAAAATTCTTTTCCGCTTTCTTCCGAGAGTACCTCCTCCTGCGGAAACGCATTTCCCTCTTCTACAATGCTGTTCCATAATTCAAGCATGGTCGAAATATCTTCTGTGGTATATTGTCGTATTATCATCACTATTCTTCTTTCTCTATCTGACTTTCTATTATTGTATAATTTTCGTCTTTATCCGTCAAGAGTAAGCCAAAAATAAAACTGTTTTTACTGTTGAAAATTCCACTAGACTGTGTTATAATCCGCAAGAACATTAATATTTATGGGGATGAATAATTATGTCGGAACCAATACAAGAAAAAAAGAACCTGCTCCAAAAATTCTATGGTGATTTGCCTATGAACTGGCTTGTTGTCATTCTGTACGCAATAGGTACGGCTGTACTGACCGCTATATTTCTGATAGTACCTGTTTTTGAGAGAACATCATTTCACAGAATGGGCGAAACTTTTGAAGCATGGATATTTTTTGCGGTCATCATCATGGCGAATACCAAAAAACCATCAGAATCCGCTTTGAAAACATTTGTATTTTTTCTTATCAGTCAGCCACTGATATATCTTTTTCAGGTACCGTTCAGT
>CACYDZ010000059.1 GCA_902773265.1 uncultured Ruminococcus sp. | reverse complement strand
GCCCTTTAAAATCCCGCTAAGGGGCTTTGCCCCTTAACCCCACAAGCCTCCCCAAAGGCTTGACCGAAACTTTCAGTTGTCATAGCTTGCCGTTGTTTTTCTATCATTATGCCGTTTAGAAAATAATCTCAAACTGTATTGACTTTAACACTATAAAGCGTTATAATAAACGGGTGTTTTTTATCAGCTGTCAGACAATAATGTTTCGGCATTTTTATATAATATCAGGTTCTTTTCATTATCAGAAAGTCCTTTCAGCCTTTTAAAATGTTCCGCATATCGTTTCTGGTCATTCCACGGACTGTCTGTGGCGAACAGAATTTTATCGGCACCATGTTTTTTGATGACCTCAACAACTTCATCGTCTGTCGTATCGCAGAAACTTCCCAAAGAGGCAAATGAACAACTGATATCAATATAACAGTTACTTCCCAAAAGATATTTTGCCACTTCCTGTTTGCGGTATATTCCGCCAAGATGAGCAAATACCATAAACGGTTTTGTCACATTGGTGATATGATGAACTTTATCCAGAACTTGTCTTGCTTTCTCGGGCGGACAGTGTACCACATCAAATGCCGGGTCTACTCCTGAATGAGTAACCACCGTAAAACCTAATTTCGCACATTCTGTAATAATTTTGATATACCGTTCATCATCAATAAATGTCTGTGTATAGTCAGGGTGAATTTTGATACCTTTGAAACCGTTGTTTTTGAGAAACATCAGTTTTTCTTTTATATTATCGTCATCAGGGTGAATACCGCCAAAAGAAATCAGGTTCGGATAAGTATGATTGATATGCAAAGCGTACTGATTGATAGTATCGAATTGTCCCTTACGGGTGGCAACAGGCAGAATAACGGACTTGTCAATATGAGCGTTCTGCATACTTTCCAACAGAGCGTCAAGTGTACCTTTGGTATACACTTTTACGCCCTCAGCAGAACTGACTAAAGCATGAATTGTTTTTTCGGCAATTTTTTCGGGATATACATGGGTATGAAAATCTATTATCATTACTGGTGACCTCACCTTATTCAAAAATATACTGACAGAAAATGTCAGTGTAATGAGGTTCATTATAACATATAGTCTGCCGTATTTTCAAATGGTATTTTAATTTCGGTGACTTGTCAGCGGAATTTTATTATATTTTATTACAGATTTGAGGAGATTGTAAAAATGGATATGTTCATCAAAATCATGTTTCTGGTGGTATTTTTTGCCGTAATGATAGGCGTAGGCATTTACTGTCGGAAACAGGCAACAGATGTCAACGGCTTTGTGCTGGGAAACCGTTCAGTAGGTCCTTGGCTGACAGCATTTGCCTTTGGTACATCGTATTTTTCCGCCGTTATTTTTGTCGGCTATGCCGGACAGTTCGGCTGGCGTTTCGGATTGGCTTCTACATGGATAGGTCTTGGTAATGCAGTTATCGGGTCTTTTCTGGCATGGAGAATACTCGGCAGGCGTACCCGTGTTATGACACAACATCTTGATACTGCCACTATGCCTGACTTTTTCTATAAACGCTATAATTCCAAAGCACTCAAAGTTACAGCGTCAGTCATTATTTTTATTTTCCTTATTCCGTATACGGCTTCCCTTTACAACGGTCTTTCCCGACTGTTTGAAATGGCGTTCGGCATACCGTATACTTATTGTGTTATCGCTATGGCGGTACTGACAGGCTTTTATGTTGTACTTGGCGGATATATGGCGACAGCAATCAATGACTTTATTCAGGGTATTATTATGCTGGGCGGTATTGTAGCCGTTATTGTGGCGGTTCTGAATATCAACGGCGGATTTAACGAAACGATTGCGTTATTATCTCAGCAAAGTGCGGTATTGCCGTCAGGAACAGAGTTCAAAGGAGCATATACATCGTTTTTCGGCCCTGATATATTCTCTTTGATTGGTGTCGTCTTGCTGACTTCACTGGGAACATGGGGACTTCCGCAGATGGTACAGAAATTCTATGCGATAAAATCTGAAAAGTCTATTAACACAGGTAAACTGGTATCGACTGTATTTGCCTTGATAGTCGCAGGTGGTTGTTATTTTCTGGGAGGATTTGGCAGATTGTTCGGCAAAATGGGAGAAGACGGTATCAAACCTGTAGGCGGTTATGATTCTCTTATTCCGTCTATGCTGGAAAATCTTTCTCCTGTACTTATTGGCATTGTGGTAATTTTAGTATTGTCAGCGTCCATGAGTACACTCTCCAGTCTGGTACTGACTTCCAGTTCTGTATTGACGATTGACTTTATAGACCCTGTTTTCTGTGCGAAACAATCTCTTTCCGAAAAGAAAAAAGTTCTTTTAATGAGAGTATTTATTGTATTCTTTATTACGGTTTCAGCAGTTATTGCCGTTATTCAGGTAAAATCTCCCGTACTGTTCATTTCACAGATGATGGGTGTTTCATGGGGAGCTTTGGCAGGGGCTTTTCTTGCTCCGTTTATGTACGGTCTGTATATGAAAAAAGTGCCTAAAATTGCGGTATGGATTAATTATTTGATAGGTGTAGGTATTTCAATAGCATCTTTTGTCTGTAATCTTACCGGCGTCAAATTTGATAACGCTGTGCTGGAATACTTTAAATCACCTATTAATGCCGGTATGCTGGCAATGGTTCTGGGAATTGTGATAACTCCGCTTATTGCTTTGATTACTCCCGAAAAAGATACCGACAGAATAGAAAAAATATTCTCCTGTTATAAACGCAAAGTGACTGTTTCTACCATCAAATCCATGGACGATGTAGAAGTAAAATAATATTAAAAATGATAATATAATAGAAAAGGAAATGATGAGAAATGATGTTTCAGAAAGATATCGAAACCTTACCAAGAGAACAGATTGAAGCAATTCAGTTGGAAAGACTGAAAGCTACGGTAAAATACTGTTACGATAATGTACCGCTGTATAATAAGCGTCTGACAGAATGTGGTGTAGGTGACGGTTCAAAAATCAAGACACTTTCGGATATCGAATATATCCCCTTTACCACAAAAGATGATTTCCGTGACAACTATCCGTTTGGTCTTATGGCAGTACCGATGAAAGATATTGTGCGTATTCATGCGTCCTCAGGCACAACAGGAAAGCCTACGGTTGGCGTTTATACCAAAGAAGATATCCAAATCTGGGCAGACTGTGTTTCCCGTGTAGCGGTAGCCGGCGGTGTGACAGCAGATGATGTCATTCAGATTAGTTTCGGTTATGGAATGTTTACGGGGGCATTGGGACTACATTACGGTATGGAAAATATCGGAGCAACAGTTATTCCTGCATCATCAGGCAATACCGAAAAGCAATTAATGATGCTGCGTGACTATGGGGTTACAGGATTGGTAGCAACACCGTCTTATGCGTTGTATCTTTCAGAGGCAGTAAAAGAAGCCGGCTATCCGCTGTCGGCATATTCGTTAAGACTGGGGATTTTAGGGTCTGAACCGTGTACACCCGCTATGCGTTCGCAGATAGAATCCAATTTCGACATTCGTGTATCGGATAACTATGGTATGACTGAACTGGGAGGACCCGGTGTTTCGGGTGACTGTGAGGCAAGAAACGGTATGCACTTTGCAGAGGACCATTTCTTACCTGAAATTATCAACACCGAAACAGGACAAAGACTTGGTGAAAATGAAGTCGGCGAACTGGTTATTACCACACTGACAAGGCGTGGTATGCCCGTACTGCGTTACAGAACTAAGGATATTACCAAAATCAGTTATGAACCCTGTTCCTGCGGAAGAACACACGCAAGAATGGCAAAAACAATGGGCAGAACAGACGATATGCTGATTATCAAAGGAGTTAATGTATTCCCGACACAGATTGAAAATATTCTGATTAATATTAAAGATATTGCTCCTCATTATATGTTAGTGATTACCCGTGAACATTTCAGAGATAATCTCGAAATCAAGGTTGAACTTGACAATGTAGAATTGTTGGAAAATTATCAGCGTCTTAGCGACCTCAAAACCTTTATTGAAGCGAAAATGAAATCTATTTTAGGACTTCGTGCAAAAGTTACTTTGGTAGCTCCCAAAACGATAGAACGCTTTCAGGGTAAAGCAAAAAGAATTGTCGATTTAAGAAATCAATGAGTTTAAGGAGTTTAAGGGCTGCCGCCCTTAAAAATCCTGCCCAAAGGCTCCGCCTTTGGAATCCGCCACTTTTTTTGAAAAAAAGAAAAAAAAAAACTTATGGCTCACTTCGTTCGGATTGTTTATCAGAGGTTGAGCTGTGACAATTAAAAGTTTTTGTCGAACTTTTTTCAAAAAGTTCGTGGGGTTCAGGGGCAACGCCCCTGATGGGATTTTAAAGGGCAAAGCCCTTT
>CACYDZ010000058.1 GCA_902773265.1 uncultured Ruminococcus sp. | reverse complement strand
AAGGGCTGCCGCCCTTTAAAATCCTGCTAAGGGGCTTTGCCCCTTAACCCCACCACTTTTTTGAAAAAAAGTGGACAAAAAACTTTTTCGGTTTAATGTTTAAAGACCTTTTTCCTGTTCAAAAAGTACGGCTCTTGTCGGTGAGGCTTCCGCACCGTCCATCTTCAGTGGCATGGCAACCAATATATACTCACCGTCATCTACTTCAGAAAGGTCAAGATTTTCTATCACCAATATGTCATTATGAGCAAGTTCACGGTGTACTTGATAATCGTCCTCTTCATAGCCAATGGACATATCTTCTGTTCCGACAAGTTCTATTTCGTAATCTGCCAGCACAAATACCGCACTCAACGATAATATACCACCCTTTACGCCTCGAAACAATACCTTTTTATGACAGTATGGCAATATTTTTTCCATATCCTCACCCGTCAGGACACGCTTTGCTGTGACTACACTACACGCTCCGTAAAAGCGGCTGACAGGGAAATCCGTTATGGATTTTCCGTTATCCAGAAAGTGTCTAGGGGTATCAATATGTGTTCCTGCATGGTTACAGAATTTTATCTTGGATAAATTATAATCATCACCACAATCAATTCTTGTTACCCACTGCAAATCCGTAACGGGGTCATTGCCGTATACGGGTGATGATGTCAGTTCTCTTGTCACATCATGTAATATCATATCACAACCTCCTCGCATAAATGTTGTTTTTTATAGATTTTTAACTGATTATAACACATCTTCCGCAAAAATAAAAGTTTATTTGACACGAATTTTACGAAAAATACCCTGACAGCACAAATTTACTGTCAGGGTAAGAATTTTTAAGAAAGTCCTGCAAGTTCGATATTGACCTGATGTTCTGCAAAAGTATTGGCATAATAAGGTACAGCAGCTTCGGTAGCTGTAGGTGCTTTATGACAGAAGTAATAATAGTTGGTGTTGTCAGGATTAATGGCAGCGTCAATCGCATCAATACCGGGATTACAGATTGCTCCCGGTGGCAGACCTGTAATATTGTATGTATTGTAATCACTCTTGAAAGTTGCCACAATTTCCTGCGGAATATCCTCCTGAGAATGGTAAGGATAGTACAAGGTAGCATCCGAACGGAGTTTATCCAGACCGGCATCACCAAACATGGAAATACCTCCTGTAGACAGCGTACCCAGACGGTTATGGAATACGGAAGAAATTACATACATATCTTTCAGGTTAGCCGCTTCTGCCTGTATCAGAGAGGACAGTCGGACAACTTCATCAATCGTCATACCTTTGTCCTTGATAATCTGTTCAAGGGAAACCGCTACGGGATAGCCAATAACATTACTTGTCTGTTTACAGACTTTATACTCAAAGTTATCCAGAAAACGCCTTACAGAGTCATCTGCATCTTCACCAATGTAGAACTCATAGGTATCGGGGAAAAGATATCCTTCCAGACGATAAACACATTTCTCATCAGGTTCGATATCTTTCAGGAAAGGATATTCCTCATCAAATTCATGAGAATTACAGAATTCCATGAATTTTTCTGCTTTACAGACTTTCTTATCCTGTAAAGCCTGTGCCACCTGTCTGACACTCATACCCTCTTTGAACTGTACCGAAATGGTTTCAGTCGGGCGTTGTCCTGACTGCAAAGTGTTGAGAATTGCCTCATAATCCATATTCGGACGCATGGTATACATACCTTCCTCAAAGCCTTCTGTGGAATTGGTAATTCTCGCATAAAGACGGAAGAAAAATTCATCTCTGATAAGGTCATTCTGTGTCAGCATATCCATAATCTGCTCAAAACTGGCATTCTCGGGAACTTCCAGTACAATACTTTCTCCCTCTTCGGGACGGTTTATTCCCAGTAAATCACGCACACCGTTCCAGACAAACATTCCCAGTACAACCGAAACAGCAACTATCATGCAAAGCCAGATAAAACGGAATAAACAACCATTTCTTCCTGCTTTTTCTTTAATGCGGGCTTTTTCCTTTTTCCGCTGTTCTTTGAGAGCTTTCCGTTCAGCCTTGTCCATCTTATACTTTTGTTCGGCATTGGAAAAGCTGGAAATCTCTTCAGGTTCGTCCTCTTCCGTATCTACTACGGCTTTCTCTTCACCACTGAACTGTTCCCCTGACGGCGTTTCGGCAACAATCTGTTCCGGTTCGGTGTATTTATGCAGAGAGTATTTTTGTGAAAAATCATCTGCCATCATTCTGGACGGTGCTTCTGTGTCTATCTTTGAAGCCTGATTTTCAGCGTTGGCGTTGTTCTCAAAGACTTCTTTGATTTCTTCATCAACAGGGTTCAGCTTGAAAGATGATATTCTTTTCTTTCTCGCACTTTCAATCTCGGACGACAAATCCATCTTCATGTTATCGTCATTCATACGGCTGTTAATTCCTTTCTTTGCGTGAATCATATAACAAAATTCCCGTAATTCCTATACAGAAATACCATAAGATATATAATACCCCAAAATCATTTATTTTGCAACAAATTTTACAAATTTCTCTGTAATAATCCCATCAACATTTTTGTCAAAGCGGTCGTGTATCATACATCTTCTCAGACAAGCACTGTAATTTATCCCTATTTTCACTCCGTCAAAGTCAGACAGATATCTGTCATAGTATCCCTTGCCGTAACCCATACGATACCCATGACGGTCAAATGCCAGTGCCGGAATGATTATCAGACCTTGCTTTTCTTCGGCTTTCTCACATTCTTCGGGTGATGGTTCGTATACACCGTAATATCCCTCATGCAAATCACTTAAAGCGTGAATAATGTAAAAATCCATCTTGCAACGCTCTGGCATACAATACGGTACGGCTACTCTCTTACCGTCTGCCAAAGCACGCTCTATCAGATAATGCGTATCTACTTCTTCTTTCATCGACACATAAATAAAAATCTGTCGGCTTTGCTGATACCACTCACTTTGAATGACGGTTTCGGCAATTTTCTGACTGCACCACTGTCGGAATGATTTTTCCAGATGACTTCGGCATATTTTATAGCGGTTTCTCAGTTGTTGTTTTGCGTTTCTGACGGAAATTTTATACATATGAATATGGACACTGCAACGACTGAAAAACAACTTCTGCACTTTGTCTGTCTTTGAACAGCTCCAGCAACTGCAACGCAAAAGGAATAGTTGCTCCCATACCCTTTCCTGTGACAATATTACCGTCTGTTACCGCAAACTCTCCGTTACCGTCGGATTGGGATAAAAACTTCTCAAAACCCGGAAAACAGGTTGCTTTTCTGCCGTTGAGAATACCTCTCTTTCCCAGTATAGACGGTGCTGCACAGATAGCTCCGATAATTAAATTATGGTCATAACAGTAGGTAAGATATTCACTGACAACCGCAGATTTTTCTAAATTCAGTGTACCCGGCATTCCTCCCGGCAAAACAATACCTGCCAGATTGTTTTTATCAATATCTTTCTCACAAATATCCGCAATAACTTTAATACCGTGTGATGAACAGACAATCTCATTCTCTGTCCCTACCGCAACCGTCTTTAATTCCAGTTTGCCTCTTCTTAAAATATCAACAGTCGTCAGTGCTTCGGTTTCTTCAAATCCGTCTGCTAAAAAAACATAAATCATTATTTATCTCTCCTTTGTTATTAAAAAACAGGCAAAAAAACTTTCAAGGCTCACTTCGTTCGGATTGTTTATCCCACATTCAGCTTACACAATTAAAAGTTTTTGTCAACTTTTTTCAAAAAGTTGGCAGGGTCAAGGGGCGGCAGCCCCTTGTGGGATTTTTAAGGGCAAAGCCCTTTAACTCCCCAAGAAAATCCAAAATTTGCGTAAGCAAATTTTGACAATATAATTGTAATTCTGAGAAGTGGAAAGATATGGAAAAGATTGATTATCGGGAAGAGTTTGGCGTTATTGATTTTGAAGATGGGTTTGAACAGAAACTTTCAGGACATACTGTTGACGAACAGATGGAGCATTACAGAATCAAGATGGTAACAACCATTGAAAAATATTCTTATGGGGAACTTGACAGTGAAAGGTCTT
>CACYDZ010000057.1 GCA_902773265.1 uncultured Ruminococcus sp. | reverse complement strand
TTTGCCCCTTGACCCCACAAGCCTTTGAAAAGGCTTGACCGAAACTTTTAATTGTCATAGCTGAACCTCTGATAAACAATCCGAACGAAGTGAGCCATAAAAGTTTTTGTCAAACTTTTTTCAAAAAGTTTGTGGGGTTCAGGGGCGAAGCCCCTGATAGGATTGTTAAGGGCAACGCCCTTAACCTATTGCGGAAAAGCCTTTTTCGATGTCGGCGAGAATATCATCAATGTTTTCCAGTCCGACTGAAAAACGAATCATACCACTTTCGATACCTGCTGCTACCAGTTGTTCATCTGTTAATTGACGGTGCGTTTCACTGGCAGGGTGCAATACACAGGTTCTGATATCCGCTACATGAACTTCATTGGACGCTAATTCCAGAGAGTTCATAAACTTCATAGCATTTTCTTTTCCGCCTTTGATGACAAATGAAATGACACCGCTACAACCTTTGAGGTACTTTTTGCCGAGTTCATAACTTGCATCACTCTCTAAACCGGGATATTTGACACTTTCTACTTTATCGCTTTTTTCAAGGTATCTGGCAACAATCATGGCATTTTCGCAATAGCGTTTCATTCTTACCGCTAAAGTTTCCAGACCTAAGTTCAGTAAAAAGGCAGAATGTGCCGCAGGATATACACCGAAATCTCTCATCAACTGCATTCTGGCTTTGACAATATATGCCATATTACCATAGGTTTCCGTATAAGAAATGCCGTGATAAGATTCATCAGGTTCATTGATACCTGGAAAATTACCCTTTTTCCAGTCAAATTTACCGCTGTCAACAATAACTCCGCCTACCTGTACAGCGTGACCGTCCATATACTTGGAAGTAGAATGTACAACAATATCTGCACCAAAATCAAACGGCTTGCATAATACAGGTGTGGCAAAAGTATTGTCAACAATCAACGGAACATTGTGAGCATGAGCAATCCTTGCAAATTTCTCAATATCAAAAACAGTCAGTGCAGGGTTGGCAATGGTTTCTCCGAAAACCGCTTTTGTGTTGGGTTTGAACGCTTTGGAAATTTCTTCATCACTGGCATTCGGGTCAACGAAAATACATTCTATCCCCATTTTCTTGAATGTAAATGAAAATAAATTGACTGTGCCACCGTAAATCTCGGGTGTACTGATAAAACTATCGCCTGCTTCACAGATATTCAGAATAGAAAGCAAGGTTGCTGCCTGTCCCGATGAAGTACACATAGCTCCTACCCCACCTTCAAGTTCGGCAATTTTATTTTCTACTGCCATAACTGTCGGGTTGGCAAAGCGTGAGTAAATCAGTGATTTCATTGGTTCATCAAACACAGATGCTACTTCTTCTGTGGAATCGTAAACATAGGTAGTGCTTTGTACAATAGGCATCACTCTGGGTTCTGCATTTTTAGGTGTGTAACCTGCGTGCAGGCATTTTGTTTCGTCTTTCATGGTTTTTCCTCCAATTTCTTATAGCAACAGGAAATTGCTGATTGTTGGATTATTATACCACATAGAGTTATTATTTCGCAATACCTTTTTATTGATTTTTGGGTTTGTAGTAAATTTATAATAGCAAAGTTTATTTTTTATTAACAATAATACATTATTATATTAAATATACCTGTAAATATAGAAAAATCCCTTGATAATCTTATATCAAGGGATTTTAAAATTACTCGTCTTTACCGCAACACTTTTTATATTTCTTTCCGCTGCCGCAAGGACAAGGGTCATTTCTGCCGACTTTCTTCTTACGGATTGTCGTTGATGTGCTTGATGTACTGCCGTCAGAACCGCCACTCGTAGAAGTAGGTTTCGCCATCTGTTCTCTTTTGATAACTACTGTCGCTTCTTCAATATTTTCCTGCTCTTCTTCGATTTCTTTCTCTATCTCTTTAACTTCTGCTTCGTCAGCATTGAAAACTGCCTCTTCTTTTGCTCTCTGCAACTCTTTTATGCGTTCTTCTCTGATAGCTTTTGCACGCTCAATTTCAGCAAGCTGTCTTTTCTGTACTTCGGCAATCTTTCTTGGTGCAGAAAGACACAATTTCGCTGTATTTTCTCTGATAGAGTCTATCATCTGGTCAAACATATCGAACCCTTCAAATCGGTATTCCACAACAGGGTCTTTCTGTCCATATGCTCTCAGGCGTATACCTTGTTTTAAGTTTTCCATGTCGTCTATATGCTGCATCCAGTAAGTATCAACACTTTTAAGCAGATAAACACGCTCCATCTCCCGCATAGTTTCTTCGGGTAAAAGTCTTTCATTTTCTTCGTAAATATCCTGTGCCTTTTTCTGGATTATCTCTATCAGATGACTGTTTTCCATATCTGCCAGTTCGTCAAGTGTAAAATCAAGACAATCATCGTCTTCTTCCAGTATCCAACCTGTATAGTAATCTTTCAGACTGGTTAAATTCCATTGTTCTCTGAGAATATCATTGTCACAATATAATTTTACGGTTTCTTCAATATTGTCATTAATCATTTTGATAATAACATCTCTGATATTTTCACCGTTCAGAACCTGGTCACGCTGTGTATAAATGATTTCTCTCTGCTTGTTCATGACATCATCATACTGCAAGACATTTTTACGAATACCAAAGTTTCGGCTTTCTACCTGTTTCTGAGAATTTTCAATGATGTTGGAAAGCAATCTGTTCTCTATCGGCATATCTTCAGGCGTGTTCATTCTCTCCATGACTGCCTTCATTTTCTCTCCGCCAAACAATCTCATCAAATCATCTTCTGTCGAAAGATAAAAACGACTTCTTCCCGGGTCACCCTGACGCCCTGAACGACCTCTCAACTGATTGTCAATTCGTCTGGATTCGTGGCGTTCTGTACCAATGATATAAAGTCCGCCCGCTTCTCTTACCTCGTCTGCTTCGTCTTTGAGTTCATCTTTGAATTTCTGGTTGAGTTCCCGGAAAGTCTTTCTTGCATTAAGAACTTCTTCGTCTTCTGTATATCCATAGCCAGTAGCCTGCGTAATCATTTCTTCGTCATAGCCCTGCTTTCTCATTTCAGAAAGTGCCATAAACTCTGCATTACCGCCAAGTATGATATCTGTACCACGACCTGCCATGTTGGTAGCAATCGTAACTGCTCCCTTTTTACCTGCCTGTGCAACAATCTCTGCTTCCTTTTCATGCTGCTTCGCATTGAGAACATTATGTTTAATTCCCTTTCTTTTCAGCATGGAACTTAACAGCTCTGATTTTTCAATGGATATTGTACCGACAAGTACAGGCTGTCCTTTTTCGTGACACTCGATAATATCTTCGATAACCGCATTGTATTTCCCTTTTTCATTCTTGAAGATAAAATCAGGTTCGTCAATTCTCTGTATGGGCTTGTTGGTGGGGATTTCGATAACATCAAGTTCGTAAATCTCACCAAATTCTTCTTCTTCGGTCATGGCTGTACCTGTCATACCTGAAAGTTTTTTATAAAGTCGGAAATAATTCTGGAATGTGATTGTAGCAAGGGTCTTGCTTTCGTTTTCAATTTTAACACCCTCTTTTGCCTCAATCGCCTGATGTAATCCTTCGTTATATCTTCGACCGTACATTAAACGACCTGTAAACTCGTCAACAATGATAACTTCTCCGTCTTTGACAACATAATCTATATCTAACCGCATTGTGCCATGTGCCTTGATTGCCTGATTGACATGGTGCTGTATAGTAAGATTGTCGGGGTCAGTCAGGTTTTCGATACCGAAAAAGGCTTCTACCTTTTTAACACCTGTCTGCGTCAATGTAGCTGTTCTGGCTTTCTCGTCTATGACATAATCTATGTCGTTTTCTTTATAGTAATCTTCTTTATCTTCCTTTGCGTCTAATTCGGCAAATTTCTCATATTTCAGTGTGCGGGCAAGTTTGTCGGCTCTCTCATACAAATCGGTCGATTTATCTCCCTGACCTGAAATAATCAATGGCGTTCTGGCTTCATCTATCAGAATGGAGTCAACTTCGTCAACAATCGCAAATACATGACCTCTTTGTACTTTCCTCTCTTTATAGACAACCATGTTATCTCTCAGATAGTCAAATCCCAATTCATTGTTGGTTCCGTAAGTAATATCGGCATTGTATGCTTTTTTACGCTGTTCGCTGTCAAGGTCATGTACAATAAGTCCTACCGTAAGTCCAAGATAATTGTAAAGTTTTCCCATCCACTCTGAGTCACGCTTGGCAAGATAATCGTTGACGGTAACAACATGAACTCCGTTTCCTGTCAGTCCGTTAAGATAAGCCGGTAAAGTTGCCACCAGTGTTTTACCTTCACCTGTACGCATTTCGGCAATTCGTCCCTGATGTAATACAATTCCCCCGATTACCTGTACAGGATAATGTTTCATTCCCAAAACTCTGTCTGATGCTTCACGGCATACCGCAAAAGCATCAGGCAAAATATCGTCTGTTGTTTCACCGTCAGCAAGTCTTTTTTTGAGGATATTTGTCTGGTTTTTCAGTTCTTCCTCTGTCATCGCCTTATACTTATCCTCTAAGGCTAATACCTTGTTCATAATCGGTTTGACCCGCTTTAACTCCTTTTTGCTGTAATTACCAAACAAACTCTTTATAAAGCCCATATTGATAAATCCTCCTCTTATGTATATGTGAACTTCTTTCTTTAAAGGTTCGTAATCTTGTTTATTATAGCATACTTTTCTTCAAAAATCACTACTAAAATATGAACAGTTTTAAAAATTTCTCTGTTTTATCAGAATTTTTTCTTAATTCTGAAATTCTGCACCGTATTTTTTATATACTTCTGCTAATTTCTGATTGACATTTTCTATGGAATATTGTTCTGATAAGATAAGTGCCTGCTCACGCATCTTTTTTGCCAATTCCGGATTTTGATATATGGCAAGAATTTTTTCTGCCATCTGTTCATCATTGTCAAGCTCTACAAGATAACCGTTCACTCCGTCTTTGACAATATCTGCATTACCTCTCACCCTTGTGGCAACTATCGGCTTGCCTATTGCCAACGCTTCGATTAAGTTGACAGGTAATCCCTCTCTTCGGCTTGCTGAAACAGATATGTCACATAATGATACTAAATTTTGGATATCTCTGCGATACCCTAAAAATTCTACCCTGCTTTCTAAATCCATTTCTCTTACGATTTGGCGGTATTCATCAATCATTCGCTGATGTCCGGGTAAAAGTAATTTTATGGTAGGAATATCTTTTTCCAGAATTTTTATGGTTTTAAATAACATTTCCTGATTTTTTCCTCTGACAATATCCGCAGGATATATCAGTAAAAATTCATCGTCACGATAACCGTACTGCTTTCGCAATTCAGCTTTTATCTGCGGTGTTGACGGGGTGAATTTGTGCAAATCTACACCTACTCCGTTGATTTTGAGAATTTCATCTCTGACTTTGAATTTCTTCTTTTTGGCAAGCTGATAATCTTCATTGTTGATGGTAATCAGCGTGTCTGTGTAATGGGCAAGTATTTTTTCTACGGGATAGAAAAACAACCAGTTCTGTAATGGTGCATTCTTGAAAAAATGAAATCCGTGTGCTGTGTAAATAATTTTGGCTTTTGTCTTTGCCCGCTTTGCCGCTACCCTTGCCGACACTGCTCCCATTGGTGTATGACAATGAATAATATCATAATTACCCTTTTTGATAATTTCTGTCAGTTCGGAAATGGCTTTCAGGTTCTGCCGTTTAAACGGTGAACGCTGTAACGGAATAAAATAAAACTGATGTACACCGCTGAAATCATAACCGTCTTTATCAGCGGAATTGTCGTAACAAGAAACATCAATCGTGTGTCCATTCTTTTTCAGATAATTAATATAATTGGTGTGAAACTGTCCGATATGACTTCGCACATTGGCTACAAACAGTATTTTCATTATGAACTCTCCTGTAAATTTTTCTGACTGAAATAAATGATTGTCAAAATTTGCGAAAGCAAATTTTAGATTTTTATGGGGAGTTTAAGGGCTTTGCCCTTAAAAATCCCACAAGGGGTTTCACCCCTTGACCCCACCACTTTTGAAAAAGTGGACAAAACTTTTCATTGTCATCGCTAGGATGTTTTTCTATCATCACGCATTTCTGAAAATAATCCCAACCACTCAGCTTGAAATTTTTTATAGAAAAGTGTTGACATTTTCTATGTAAGCTGATATAATACTTAAGCGGTGGAAAGATGTGGATTGTTAGCTCAGTTGGTTAGAGCAACCGGCTCATAACCGGTAGGTCCCGGGTTCGAGTCCCTGACAATCCACCATATGCCTTGAATACCCCGATTTTTCGGGGTATTCTTTTTTTCAGCCCCGATTTAGCCCCGATTTTTAAATATTTCTCAGCTTTTTAATCATTTTATGACATTTTTGTCGTGGTGTCAACAGTTCATACGACAAAAATGTCATATAAAACAAAAAAAGACCCGAAGTCGTTCTGAAAAACAACTTCAGGTCTTTTTCTGCATTATAATTTTGGGGGCGTTATTTATGTAAGTTTTACTCTTCGTCAATATTATTTTTGAGATGACCGACAATTTTCTGTAAGAATTTCGGCAGAGGTATACCGATAGCGGAAAGATTTTCAAGAATAGAAATGATTTCATTGATTATCAGCCAGACAACTACGATAATTCCTATACAGTCAC